>JAZOBX010000226.1:0-3499 GCA_045596205.1 Eubacteriales bacterium
GCCGCTACACACTTCGCAAAGCAGCTGAGAAAAGATTTCTTCTCTCATATTAAGAGGCATTTTGCGGTATACGTAGGGGTGTTTTACACCAAGTCCCTCGCCAGCAGGCTCACCTGTGGCTTCCAGGAATGCAGGTCCGCCTTCTTCCATCAGCTTTTTCCCTGCGGTGGTAACAGTGGCTTTGGCAGAGGTAAAGCCTTCGCGCTCAAGCATAGCGACAAACTCGTCATAATCAAAGCCTGTGAGCATTTCGTTGACTTTATCCACGCTATCAAAATAAATCGTTGCAAAAAGAATGGGAATGATGGCTGTAATGCGATGGTTGGGATTCCAACCTTTTTTATAGTTACCGCGAAGCTCGGGGCCTGTGAAATAATCGTTTACGTCGGTGGTTGCCCAAGAGCAGGTCACCGCAAAGCAACGCATGATTTCATCAATTTTCCGTTTTTCATCGTCGGTAAGTAATGCCCAAATGGCAGGAGATTTCTTAAGTAAAGTAAGGGCGGCGGCGGTGACGGGATAGCCCCAATAAGGGCCTACACGCATGGAGGGCTCGTTGCCGGGAAGGAGGAAATAGTGAAGATGCTCCATAATGCGGTGAATAGCGGTTTCGCCGCTTCTGCTCTTAGTGCCCGGGTAGTAATGCTCCCAAAGCAACAGATAAAGAAGAGCGCCTGAGCCACAGAGCTCGTTGTGGGTATTGATGCGGTCATAGGGGGCGTATGCCATACGGGGCGCATCAAAGGCCTTTTCCAAAATCCAAGTGGAAAACTCGGGATGCTTGTTGACTTTTACTTTGAATTCTGACATTTCTTTCTCCTTTACAGAAAAACACAAAATGCGAATATAAACACTTTATGCGCCTTTGCCACTTTCGTGGCAAAGGCGCAAGGGAGAAACGGGGAATGAGGTTATCTCATGAGTCTTCTCATTCTGCGTTCGATTTCAGCTTGCACGTCGTGATTAAATTGGGCTTTCGCCATTTTGTCCTGTTTCTTCTGGGACTTTTTGCGATTTGCCTTCTTTGCCATTTTACGTGCTTTTTTCTGTTGTTTCTTTAATTTTCTTGCCGCTTTTCTTCTTTGGCGTTTGGTAAGAGGTTTACCTGCCTGGTCGGGATCGTTGGGGCAAGGCATCACTACGATTTCGCCCTGAGGAGTGATGTCGTAGTAGTAGCCGTCTTTCGCGTTGCCCCAAATGGCTTCCACAACCATGTCGCGAGGAGGCATTCTTCTGCCCTTGGGCATATTCAGCCAACCGGTAACGATCATGCCTTCATAAGTAGGAATGCTGGGAGGCAGGATCACGCTGCCGGAGGTGAGCATGGCGTCGGTGAAGAGACCGTCTCTGATGGCGTAGGTAATCTTGAATTCTTTGCGCTCAAAGATGCCAACCACTTCAAGGTCGTTCGTAGGCATAGTGGCGGGCAGACCTTGCCAGCTGTCAAACACACCGTCTTCGGTATTGTCGGGTACGTAGTTGGGAATGGATTCGCCCCATGCGCATTCGATAGAATGGACGGGCTTGCCTTCCACGATGTAGGTGAGCTTATAGCAGGTCTTTTCGTATTTCGCCACAACGTCAAAGTCGTAGTTGGGCATGGTGGGTACCAGGTTATCCCATTCTGCGAAGGTATAGTGGCGTTTTACGTATGCGGGAGGAGGAGTGATGACTGCACCGTAAGGCAGGGTGGCGGTGTAGAATACTTCGCCGTCAATGATGAAGTTGACGTTGTGCTGTTCAAGCACGAATACAGCCTTCACCTTGATGTTTTCTGCGGGCATAACCTCAGGCAGATTGTCCCATCTTGCCAGCTTGAAGCCCAGTTTCTTGGGTTCTTCGGGCACGCGGATGACTTCGCCGGGAAGCACGCGGAGCTTGGTGTATTCTTTATTGTCCACCATGAAGGTAACAGTCTTCATGCGGGCACGGACTTTGCGTTCATCTTCAAAGACAGCCACAACGGTGATGTTGCTGTTACCCATTTGGGTGGGCAGGTTATCCCAATGAACGAATACGTCCTTGCTGTTTTTGGGTTTGGGTACTTCTGCGATGGGGACGATCTTGTCGCCGTATTTGAAGGTTTGTTCTGCAAATACTGCGCCGTTTGCCATGTAGGTGATGGTGCGGGAGTTGATGACGTATCTACCCGATACAACAATGTCGCTGGCGGGCATGGTTTCGGGGCGTTCATCCCATACGAAGGTGTAACCGATTCTCTGAGGAACAATGGGCAGTACGATGGGAGAGCCGTAGACCACGTCAATGCTGGAAAGAGCGGCACCGTCGGTGACAAAGTTCACCTTGTAGGTGAGAGGCTCAAACTGAGCGGTGAGGATCACGTCCTCGTTGGGCATCACGTCGGGAATCACTTCCCAGCCTTTGAAGGTATGGCCGTCTTTGATGGGATCAGCGGGCATGGGAATGGTTTCGCCAAAATTCACGCCAATGGTGGACAGCACTTCCTTACCACACATAAAGGTAACGCAATGAGAATTAGGCACGTAGCTACCTTTGATGGTGAGAGGTTCGTGACGGAGCTTCTTGGGATATTCACTCCAACCGCCGAAGGTGTAACCGTATTTTTCAGCCACTTCGGGAGGTGTGATTCTGCTTCTGGGAGCAAGGATATCTTCGTGATATACTGCGCCGTCAAGCAGGTAGGTGACAACGAATCTGGCTTCAAAGATGGCTTGCAGCTTGATGTCTTCGTCGGGCATGACTTCGGGCATATCCTTCCAGCCGAAGAAGGTTCTGTTTTCCTTGACGGGATTTTCGGGGCAAGGAATGGGCAGACCGTAGGCGGCTTCCACGGTGGCAACAATCTTCTTGCCTACCATGAAGGTGACGATATGCTTGTTGGGGATGAAGCTGCCTGTATAGGTATGGACGTTGTTTTCGTCGATTTCTGCTTCTGCAGACCAACCGCTGAAGGTATACCCTGCGGGCACGGTCACTTCGGGCTGCTCAATCTTAGCGTCGGCGGCAATCTTGATTTCGCTGATGACTTCTTCACCGATGATAAAGCGCACGACGGTGAGTTCGCCGCGGAGTTTGGCATAGACGGTGATATCCTCGTCGGGCATCACTTCGGGAAGGTCGATCCAGTTTTCAAATACGTCGTCGGCAAGCTCGGGAGCCGCAGGAAGCGCGATGGGTTCACCGGGGAGGAAGGAAGCGGCAGCCCATACCACGTCACCGCAGATAAAGGTAACGGTGCGAGGTGTAGCTTCGGGCGCGGGTTCTTCTTCCACCGCTACGGGAACTTCTACATCCGCTACTTCTGCTTCCACTACAACGTCTTCGTCAGGCATGATTTCGGGCAGATTGGTCCAAGCCACGAAGGCTTTGTCTTCTGCCAGAATGGGTGTGCTGTCGGGAGCGGAAACGGCGGTGCCTGCATAGTATTCTGCGGTGACAAAGGTTTCGCCGAGAACGGTGAAGGTAACGGTATGACGGGCAGCCACGAGAGCAGAGATAACGATGTCTGCTTCAGGCA
>JAZOBX010000227.1:0-2987 GCA_045596205.1 Eubacteriales bacterium
GCTGATGCCACTACTTTGACAGAAGCCGGTTATGTGGGTGAAGACGTGGAAAACATTCTCCTTCGTTTGATCCAAGCCGCAGACTATGACGTAGAGCTGGCTGAAAAAGGCATTATTTACATTGATGAAATTGACAAAATCTCCCGCAGAAGCGAAAACCGCTCTATCACGCGCGACGTGTCCGGCGAAGGTGTGCAACAGGCATTGCTGAAAATCCTGGAAGGCACAGTAGCCAACGTGCCCCCTCAAGGCGGTAGAAAGCACCCTAATCAAGAATTCATCCAAATCAATACGGAAAACATCCTCTTTATTTGCGGTGGCGCTTTTGACGGTCTTGAACAAATCATTGAGCAACGTAGAGGCAACCAAACCATCGGTTTTGGCGGTGATATCCGTCGCAAGTCCGAAAAAGTGGCAAGAGGTGTATACAAAGACGTCACAAGCCACGATGTGGTCAAATATGGGCTTATTCCCGAGTTGGTTGGGCGTTTACCTATGATTGTGGCTTTGTCAAATTTGGACGAAGACTCTCTTGTGAGAATCATCCGCGAACCCAAGAACGCCATGTACAAGCAATATTGCAAGCTGTTTGCTCTTGACGGTGTTGAACTCGAATTTGAAGAAGATGCTTTCAGAGCAGTTGCAAAGCTGGCAATTGAGCGTGAGATCGGCGCCCGCGGCCTTCGTTCCATCATGGAAAATCTGATGATCGACGCAATGTATGAAATCCCTTCCCGCGAGGACGTGGAAAAGATCATCATCACCGCGGCATATGTCAGAGGAGAAGCTCCCCTTAAAATGATACGTAAAGCAAACTAAACAAAAAGTGCTACACCGTGTGTGTAGCACTTTTTGTTTTCAGAAACGTTTATGTATTCTCTTTTTTGTCAAATATACATATATTGGAAGGAATCAGGAAAAGAGTGCGCGATAATCAGAAGGAGACATGCCAACCGTTCTTGAAAAGAGCGATGAAAAGAAGGTGCTTCCCTTGTATCCCACTTGCTCTGCAACAGCTTCAACAGACAATTTGGTTTGCACAAGCAAGCCCATTGCTTTGTTCATGCGAAGTGCTTGAAGGTATTGCTTTGCTGTTTTACCTGTCGATATATCGAGTAAATGAGAAAAATAGTCAGGTGATAAATGCACGATTTCTCCAAGAGTGGCAAGAGCGATTTTTTCCTGCAGATGCTCTTCCATATACAAAAGAGCTTCTTTCATGCGGGAAAGATTATGGTAGAGCAAGCGGTCGTCTGCGGTTTTATCACCTGCATATTGGCGAAGCAGTGAAGCCATCAGCCGTCCTGTTTCCCCGTGAAGCATCAATTGATAGCAGGGTTCTTTTGTTTGTGTTTCTGTATCTGCGCGCAAGAGTACGTCTTTGGCTTCTGCATATGCGGGAGCATCGGGCGTGATGAGATATGGGCGCATGCGGGATTGCAACATAAAAAGAGAAAACAGTTCAGCATCAATTTTTTGCATCATTTTTTGCAAAAGAACGGTGGGGCAAGTTAATACCTCGATTTGGGAATCTTTTTCAGCATAGGCAAAGAGCGTCACTTTTTCAGGCAAAACAACTGCGTTTTGTTCTGTGACCTTTACTACTTCGCTACCAAGCACCACTTCTACTTCACCGCGGTTGACAAAAAGCAAGCCAAAAGATTCGCTAAAATCTGCAGGAGGAAAGAGATAGCCCTTCCCAGAATGACGCTCGTAAATGACATCGTTTAACAGCAATTCCATGTTGTTTTCACTTTCTAATTTTACCAAGTCTTGTAGGAGCAGAATCTAAATGAGAACCATCACAAGATTTACCGTAATGATACTGATACTCTTAATATTTTTGGGGCAAGGAAAAGAAATAGTATCCCCATTCTCAGAGAAACAAGCAATATATCTCACAGATTACAGCAACAATCTGCAAAGCGCAATTGACTCTTCTGTGCTGATATATGCGTCAAATGGTGACAATTCCGATAGAAAAATCGGGGCAGGAGTTGTATGGAAGCAAGAAGGAGATGCTTCTTACATTCTTACCTGCGCGCACTTGTTTGAGAATGCCCAAAACAATCACATTCAGGTTTTCCCTTTCAAAAGCAAACATATGATACAGGGAAAAGAGGCTACTCTTGTGGGGATATCCAATACTTTTGACATAGCTGTTTTGAAATGCAAATGGAAAAATCCAAGCCTTATCAAAACCTCGTCTGCAAAAGACGCAAAGGTGGCCATGCCAGTTTTTGCTTTTGGGAATCCTAATGGCAAAGGCGCATCCGTTTCAGCGGGCATATTAAGTGTTCCCTATGAAAAAGTAGAAGGTCAGTTCATGCACAGAATTAATTGCACACTTTTGCCCGGAAATAGTGGCGGCGGTGTTTTTAGTAGCAACGGAGAGATCGTTGGATTGATTGTCTCAAAAGTTGTAACGAATACGGATTTGGAGGGATATGGCTATGCCGTTCCGTACGTAGTAGCAGATGCAATTGCAAAGTCCATTTTGTCATTGGAAACAAATCAACCGCCCATAATACCGCAGTATGATTTCTCATACCGTGTGGTATATCAGAACACAAGCAACGGGGATATATGGGAAGAAGAAATTGCCATAGATAAAGTTTCCTCTTTCCTTCCGCTCTCTGTAGGTGACAGAGTCAAAGCCATCACCATAAATGAACAGTACCACCGTATCACTTCAGAGGGAGAATTTGCATCCTTGCTTTTTACAGCCATGCCTCATTCTACAGTTTTTCTTACCGTAAAGCACTATGACGAAGAGAGAACGGTTCAAATACGTGTAGGAGAAAGCATATTAAAATAACTTATTCTCCGCGAAAGGTTTCGTCAAGAGACAAAAGCATAACGGTAAAGAGAAGAATGCTTTCCAGCAAACCTTCAATAGAAATGCTTTCGTCGGATTGATGAATATCCCCGTGACCTTGGGGCAAATCCAGTTTTTTTCTTAAATAGGGGGCTTCACAGCCACAACT
>JAZOBX010000228.1:0-3485 GCA_045596205.1 Eubacteriales bacterium
AGAAAAGAAGGCAAAAAAGCATTCATAACGCTATATCCCTTTGGGGATATAGCATATCGCATTCACTTTTGAAAGATTCATAAGTGAATATATCGCTACCGAGCGTAGTGAGGTAATATCGCGTTCGCTAATAAATAGCGAACATATCGCAACAAAAAAGCAAACCGATCTCTTCGGTTTGCTTTTTTTCATGTTCGCAAAGCGAATATTTCACGCGCCGTCGATGCATTTCATGTGCCCCGCACATTTTATTTCTCGCGTACCCATCTTTCCCTTTGTCCAAATGACATCTTTTCGCTCCTGATTACCCCCTCCCCTGTAGGGGCGAACTGAGTTCGCCCGCAGTGTTTATTCAAATTTTCCCCAACATTTCCTCCAAACCCATAGACGAAACCGTAAAATTATGGTATACTAAATAAGATATAAACAAAAACAAAGGAAAAACCTATGTTAAAACACCATTCCGCCTACGACCGCATTATCTGGGATTTCAACGGCACCATTCTGGATGACCTTTGGCACGGCATCCGCGCCGTGAACGTATTGCTTAAAAAACGCAATCTCCCTCTCATAGAAGACCTGGACCGCTATTATTCCGTCTTTGGCTTCCCCATTCAGGAATACTACGGCAAATTGGGTCTTCTTGACCGTGACGATTACGATAAAGTAGCGGTAGAGTGGATTACCGAATACAGAAGGGAAGAAGCGGGCATCCCCCCAAGAGAGGACGCGGTGGCGCTCATTCGCCGTCTCCACGAAGCAGGGGTAAAGCAATCCGTTCTTTCCGCCTCCGAAACCAAGATGCTGACTCAACAGCTGGGCTATCTTGACCTGCTCCCCTATTTTGACCATATTCTGGGCAGACAAGACATCTACGCCGCCGACAAAACCAAAATTGCCGTGGCATACCGTGAAACACATCCAAACGAACAGGTGCTGATGATCGGTGACACCGACCACGATTACGAAACCGCCTCTGCCGCAGGCTTTTCCTGCGTGTTGGTAGCAGGCGGCCACCAAAGCTTTGACTATCTTAAAACCCTTGGCTGTGATGTGGCCGAGTCCTTTACAGAATTGGGAGGAATCCTCTTTGCAGATTGAATTTGAAATTGACAGAGACGGCCAAGACTTCGTCTTTGAAAACGAGTGGGACACCGTGATTCCCGTTTCCTTTGAACTGATAGGAGACACACTCCACGTGTCAGTTTTTCCCGAAGTAGAAGGGGAAATCCGAACCCATTTTGCCAAATTTTCTAAAAACCCCTTCGAAAAACAGGCACTTGAGGCACTGTGGGCAACCCTTGCCCCCTATATGCAAAAATGGGGCTACAGGGACGATAAATTCCGTGACAGATGGGGCTATATTCTCTCCATGCCTCCCTCTGCCACCCCCTCCGTCATGCCTTACCCCTCCACCCGCAAGCTCTGCGGAAAAGACGAAGACGTCAACCAAACCACCTATGACCTGGAATATTCCGACGAGGTAGGATGCCTTGGCTTTGGCACAATAGAGGAAGGGAAGGTGGTATCTCTTGCCATGACCCACAGTCCCCTCCCCGAAGAGCCCACCACAGTAGAAGTGGGTGTGGAAACTATCCCCTCTGCCCGCAAAAAGGGATTCGCCACCTCCAATCTGTCTGCCCTGATCTCCGCCCTTTCCGCCCTTGGATACACCACCGAATACCGTTGCCAACGCTATAACCGCGCCTCCCGCAAAACCGCTCTCCGCGTGGGCATGAGAGAAATTGGCAAATACTATTATTACGTAGGAAGGAAAATCTGATATGGCATACGATGCTGGGATGCTCTCTGCCGTTCTTTGCGAGATCAACGCCTTTTGCAAAAGCGGCGCAAGGGTAGATAAAGTGCTGATGCCCCAAAAAGACGAAGTGGTGCTTCTGCTCCATGCAGACCGCGAAACCAAACGCCTGACCCTCAACGCCTCCAGCCACTCTCCCCGTCTTGCATTCACCTCCGTCGCAAAGGAAAATCCCCTGTCTCCCCCCATGTTTTGTATGCTTCTCCGCAAGCACCTCGCAGGGGCGGCGCTCCTTTCCGCCACCCAGGAAGGCTTTGAAAGAGTGGCGCGCTTGCAGTTTGCCACCAGAGACGAAATGGGCTTTAACACAAGCCATTCTCTCATGGTTGAAATCATGGGCAAATACAGCAACTTAATGCTCCTCGACCAAACCAATAAAATTTTAGGGGTACTGCACACCGTAGATTTTGCCACCAGCCGTCTCAGACAAGTGCTGTCGGGCATGACCTACGAGCTGCCCCCACCCCAGGATAAAACCGACCCTCGCCACGTCAACGAAGCAGAGTTTTTTTCTCGCCTCTCTCTGGCAGACCGCTCTCTGCGCGCGGAAAAATATATCACCGCCACCTACCTTGGCACCGCCACCCAAGTGGCAAGAGAAATCGTATTTAAAGCATCGGGCAGAAGTGACGCCCTTCTCTCGGAATGTGACCAAACCCAACTGGCAAAGGCCTTTTGCGACCATTTTTCTTGCCTGCGTCAGGGGATTTTTACGCCCACCCTGGTCAAAGACAAAGAAGGGAAAGCCTTGGATTTCGCCTATTCTCCCGTGACCTATTACGAAAATGCCGCCACTACCCAAGCCTTTTCAAGTTTCGGTGAGCTCTTTGATGCCTACTTTTCTGCCAAGGAAAAAGCGGAAAGCATCCACCTGAAGGGAAGCGACATTCACCATCTGCTGAAAAACGAAACCTCCCGTCTGCTCCGTAAAATGGAAGCCCAACGCAAGGAATTAAAGGAAGCCGAAGGCGCAGAAGAATACCGCAGAAAAGGAGACCTGCTCACCGCCAATCTCTACCGTATCAGTCGTGGAGACGAGGTGGCGCTTTGCACCGACTGGGAAGCAGAAGGCATGCCCGAGGTTGCCATTCCCCTTGACATTCGTCTGTCTCCCTCTGCCAACGCCCAACGCTATTATAAGCTCTATACCAAATCCAAAACCGCAAGAGAGATCCTTTCCGAGCAAATCCAAAAAGCGGAAGAGGAGCTTGCCTACCTTGAAACGGTTGCCACGTTTTTGGACACCGCAGAGTCCACAGAAGACTTAGACGGCATCCGCGCAGAACTCCAAAAAGGCGGATACCTGCGCGCGGATTCTGCCAAAAACAACGCCAATCGTGGCAAAAAACCGAAAAACCCCACCCTAAAAACCTTTATAACCCCGGGTGGATACCGTTTGCTGGTGGGTGTCAATAACCTGCAAAACGAATATCTCACCTTTACCGTGGCAGACAAAAGCGACCTTTGGTTCCATGTCAAAGGCATGGCTGGCGCCCACGTGGTCATGTGCTGCGGGGAAGACGAGCCCGGCGAAAAGGACTACACCTTCGCCGCCACCGTCGCCGCCCACTATTCCCGCGCCAAAGGCAAGGGAACGGCTGTAGACTATACCCGCGTCAGAGAGCTGAAACGGGTCAAAGGCGGCAGACCCGGGTTTGTCATTTAC
>JAZOBX010000229.1:0-3267 GCA_045596205.1 Eubacteriales bacterium
CATCCATACCAAGCTGGCACACATGCCCGAAGAATCCCGCGCCAAGCTCTCCGAAACCCTGGAAAGAATTATCAACGAAGGCAGCGGCGGTCTGATCTGCATTTTGCTGTAGGAAAAACGCACAAAAACATCATGTTTTGATATCATGATATCATGGTATCATACTACAAAAAACGATAGAAAAAGTGCTTTCGCGTAGGCGAATACACTTTTTCTAATGGAGTTTTCCGACCATTCCTAAATGTGCGTCAAGCCATGAAAACAGCACATGGAAAAACAATAAAAAAACACAAACTAAATGCAAAAGAGCAATGCACTTCCCTCTTATTCTGAAGCAAATCGGGAGGGGTTTACTTACTTTTGATGCTATTTAGACTTTTTCAGTCTCGCTAAATATGGCATCCCCTTTCAGTTTTCAAGCCACTGTTTGAGGAGATCAGCAAATACGGTTTTGGTTTCGGAGAGGGGGCGGTCGTTGGTGTAGTAGCAATCGTAGGCGTACTGCTCTACTTCATCGTCGGCGGCGTTGCCGTAGGCTTTGTTGCCGCGGTTGCGGCTGAGGCGTTCACCGCCGCGGACAAGCAGGGTGAGGACTCTGCCGTTCACGTCTCTGATGGCTTTGACGAACTTTTCGATTTCTTTAGGCTCGCGGATATGTACGAAAAGAATATCGTGGTTATCGGTGAGGAATTTTTCATAGCGCGCCATCAGCCAACGGAGGGGATAGTCGTTGTAGGTGACGGTGAGCTGCTTTAAGTCGGCTAAAAATTTGCGGGAGCGGTCACTTTTATCGCCGTTCCAGCCTGTAATGGCGGCAAGCTCCTTGATGGGGTCAATGGAGGATATGTTCCAAACGGAATAGTGGGCGGCGGCAATGCTGCACAGGGTATCCTTCCCTACTCCACCGGATCCGTTGATGACGATAACTGTTTTTTGCATGAGAGATTGCTCCTTGCTTTTTCTTTGAACAGTTCTATTATACTTGCTTTTTTCGGATTTGTCAACAAAAACAGAGGCTGTTGCAAATACGAATTTGCAACAGCCTGAAAAATGATGTTAGGATGGAAAAATCAGCTGATCTGGGAACTTACTTGCGCCTTCTTTTGTTTGCTGTGGCCGATGCTGATCTGGCCGCTACGGCACATTTCGCCCAGCTCGTTGCAACGCTGACAGAGCATTTCTGCCAGTTCTTCGTGGGTGGCGCCAGAGGCGACAAGGTCGCTGTATTTTACAGGGACGTCAAAGAGGTGGAGCTTGGTTTTCTTATCCAGATACGCCACGTAGATGGGCAGGTCATAGCCTCTTTTTTTGGCAATACGCAAAAATGCGAGAAAGCCGCAATGGAAAGAGGTGAGATGGTCATGGTAGCCGCTGTCGGAATCCTCGGGAAAAATGACGATGCTTTGGCCTTGGCTAATCACGCTCAGACTTTCACGGACGGTGGAGCAGAAACGGATGTCGCGGTAGGTGGGAATCAGGTTGAGCCCGCAATAGAACAGATATGTAAGAGGCGTGATGATCAGGCAAGCCAGACGGGCAAGGTGGATGTTCCAACCGTGTTTTTGATGATAGTAAATCTGGGTTTGGTATTTGTAGGCGGAGCGCAGGCTTTCGCTCATTTCATGGGCGCCCCAGATACGGACGGGCTCATCGTAATGCACTTCGAGAGAGAGGGGGCCGCTTGCACCAACATGGTTGCTGACGATGACAGCGGGGCCTTGAGGCTTTTCGCCTAAAAAAACGAAGGTGCTTTTTTTATGAAACACTTTGATCAGAGACAAAAGAGCGCGATACCAACGCTTTTTAGCATATTTCACGAATACAGTTTCCTTTCCGTTTGGTTTCTTTCTCGGGACAGTATCCCATTTTACTTTAGCATTTTAACAAACGAAAATAAACTGAAACAAAACTTTTGGGCTTTTTTGAAAAAAATTATTCGCTGTAGGGAATGGACACGAAAAAGACGTTTTGCTCCCCTTGTCGGGTCACGCCCACTTCCCAGCGGTGCAGATCTGCGATCCGCTTAACAATGGAAAGACCGATGCCGTTGCCTGCCTTGGCATGGGTCTGGTCCACCTGGTAAAACTTCTGGAAAATCCGCTTTTTGTCTTTTTCTCCGATGGGGGGACCGTCGTTGCCGATCTTTACGGTAAGGCGGCGCTTGTCTTTTTCTATCTCCACGGTAAGGTTCCCCATTTTTGGAGAAAATTTGATGGCGTTGTCCAGAAGATTGATCCACACCTGTTTGCACATATCTTCATTTGCCATAATGAAGTATTCGTCAAACTCCATGGAAAGCAACAGTTCTTTTTCCAGCCATTGCCGCTCCAGCATCAGCACCGACATACGAATCTGCTCGGAGACGTTAAAGCGGGCAACGCCTGTGAGGATACCTTGGTTTTCCAGTCGGGAAAGGCTGAGCACGTTGGTGGTCAAAAGCGACAGACGGTTGACCTCGTCTTCGATAATATCCAGATATTCCAGTTGCTTTTCCTTGGGCAGGTCTTTGCTTTTCATGAGCCCCACAAGGCCTTTGATGGAAACCAAGGGGGTTTTGAATTCGTGGGAGAAATTGTTGATAAAGTCGGAGCGGAGGATCTCGGAGCTTTGCAGCTCCTGCGCCAAGGCGTTAAAACTGCTGTTGATGGTTTTATAGCCTGCGAAAAAGCGGGTTTTCATACGGGTTTCGTAATTGCCCCGCGCCAGCTCACCCATGCCGTCAATCCAGCGGTACATGGGTTTGAGAACGATCCTGCCCGCGAACAGCGAGAAGATGGAACCCAAAATCAAGCTGGCGATAATAGGAGATAGAATTTCCACCAGAATGGGGTTATCAAAATGGAAATAGTGGAGAATCTGCACGTTATCCACGATGAGCCGCATGATCAAGGTCACAAGAGAGGCAAAGATGATGATAAAGCCCGTGATAAAAATGAACACAAAAAGCAGGGTGCGTTTGACTTTTTTATACTTGGCCTCGGAGGCGAAATTCAGTTTCATTGGCGTTTGACCCCCTTATATCCAAGGCCGCGGATGTTTTCAATCTGAAACTCCTGCCAGCCTTCAAAGCGTTTACGCAAGCGCCCGATATGGACGGTGACGGTTTCAAGGCCTGTGTCGCAGTCTACGCCCCAGATCTCGTCCATGAGCTGGATTTTGGTGTAGATTTTGCCCGGGTTGGACAGCAGCTTATAGAGCAGTAAAAATTCTTTTTGGGGCAGTTCCATGACGGTGCCGTGGCCTGTAACGGTAAGGGCATCGTAGTCC
>JAZOBX010000230.1:0-3762 GCA_045596205.1 Eubacteriales bacterium
CGACTTCGATGAAATTCATCTGAGGAGATCCGATGAAGCCTGCAACGAAGAGGTTGCCGGGGTAGAGATAAAGGTTCTGAGGAGTATCGACCTGCTGAATGAGACCGTCCTTCATAACAACGATACGGGTACCCATGGTCATTGCTTCTACCTGGTCGTGCGTTACGTAAATGAAGGTGGTTGCAAGGCGGTTGTGAAGCTTGGTAATTTCGGTACGCATCTGTGCACGAAGCTTTGCGTCCAAGTTAGACAGAGGTTCGTCCAAAAGGAATACCTTGGGTCCGCGCACCATGGCGCGGCCGAGGGCAATACGCTGACGCTGACCGCCCGACATTTCCGAAGGCTTGGAATCCAGCAGCTCTTCAATGCCGAGAATGCCTGCCGCCCATTGAATTTTTTCGTCGATCTCCTTTTTGGACATATGTACGTAGCTATGCAAAGCCACGGGGGTGCTTTCGTAGTATGCCAGCTCCTTCTCCGCATCTGCAATACTTCTGGCAAGGAGCTTTTGCTTTTCCGTATAGTAAAGGCTGTCTTTTTCTGCTTCCTCGGGGGTGGCAGATGCGCTCAGGCGCGCCAGCTCTTTTTCCACAGATTCTGCTTCTCGCATCAGCTTATTTAGCCTTCTGCGAATGGCTTTCACCTTTTTCGTGTCAATGGCAACCACAGGATTGCCCTCTTTGTCCAGCTTGGGAACGGGAACCTTGCGCATTTTCAGCCCGAAGGCAATGTTGTCGTAGGCAGTCAGATGGGGATAGAGCGCATAGCTCTGGAACACCATGGCAATGTCTCTGTCTTTGGCATCCACGTCATTGACCAGCTGATCGTCAATATAGAGCTCGCCGCCGCTGATCTCTTCCAGACCTGCGATCATACGCAGGGTGGTGGATTTACCGCAGCCGGAGGGACCGACGAACACAATAAATTCGCCGTCACCAATTTCCATATTGAAATCCTTCACCGCCACGAAATCGCCGCTTCTCTTTTTGGATTCGCCCTTGGCATTCTTTTTGGCTTTGCCCACACCGGGGTAAATTTTGTAAATGTGCCGCAATAATAATTTTGACATAGACGTTTCCCTTTTCTTAAAAAACTATCCTTTCGCTTAGTTAAATTCACAAATATCAACAAAAAAATTGATTTTGGAAATGTTTCCATTGGCATTATACAACAAAACTTTCAAGAAATCAAGTGTTTTTGGAAATGTTTCCAAATTTTTGTATAAATACTTTTTTAGCGTACCTTCGCCCGCATAGTTATTTTCCTTTTTCACGCCACCAAAAACAAAAGGGCTGTTGCAAATTTGCATTTGCAACAGCCCCTTGGATTGGTTTGTTTATGGATTTGCTGATTCACTTATTTCTCACTTACAGTCTCGCCCTTCCAGTCGAGAATGCCACCAAATTCAATGACGTTGGTATAGCCCAATGCCACCAGCTTTGCCGCGGCTTCCTTGCTCCGTCTGCCGCTTCGGCAATAGACCAAAATCAATTGGTCCTTTTGGGGCAGCCAAGAGATTTCGGCAGAGCCGATGTTTTCATTTGGCAGGTTGACGGCGTTTGGAATATGCCCCGCGGCATATTCCTCGGGGGTACGGACGTCTAAAATGACATACCCGCTTTGCTCCTCCATGATACGAACGGCTTCGTCCATGGAAACTTGGCGGTAGGTATTCTCTTTTGGCGCACCTCCGCTACACCCCGTGAGAATGGATGCAGAAAGTAAAAACAAAAGTATAATTCTTTTCATAGCTGACTCCAATTTACTTTTTTTGCTCTTCTTGTTGGAAACAATGCCCCATAAACGCAATGCGGGCGGAAAGGGCGGCTAAGGTGGTGGGGGCGTTTTCCCCGATACCTTTGGGCGAAAACAAAAAGCATTCTATCTGCTCTCCGCCGCCCACCGAAACGGCATGGCGGGATATATCCACCGTTTTATCTCTAAAGATCCGCCGCGGCGGCTTCATATGGGGCACGGCAATGCGAAGAAAGGCTTCGCTGATGGGGGGTCTGAACAGCGAAAAGGGGAAAAATTCTTTGTTTATGTTATACTTCATCGGATTTCCTCTTATACTCCAAAATCAGGTTGCCGTTTTCGCAATCGGCTTTGGTCAGTTGAAAATGCGAAATATCCGCATCCCAAAATAGCGGCTTGCTTTGTCTGTCTGCCACCGTAGGGGACACCACTAAGCTGATTTCATCTATCACCCCTGCCCTTTCAAAGGCGCCGTTGATGATACTGCCGCCTTCCAGTAGCAGGGTTTTACAACCGATGATATGAGAAAGCTTATACAGCGCAAGCTCCACATCAATGGCGGTTTCTCCTGCGAAAATATAGGGAATCTCCATCGCCTCCAGATATCCCAGATACCGCGCATCTACGTCTTCTGACAGCACCTCAATGATTTGGGCGCCGTCATACCCCACGTCTCCGTCGGGGTCAACGATTCTGTTCGACTGCCAACCCAGTTTGCCGTGGGGGTCAAAGGCAATGGCGTAAAAGCCGCTCAAGTCATCCACGATAAAATCCATTTTAATGTCCATATCGTGACGGACGGCGGGATACTGCCCAAGGTCGGGATACCAACCGCCCGTAAAGCTTTCCTGCATGGTCACCCGACCGCAGATAAAGCCGTCGGCTTTTTTCTCACGGTTGATGCGGTAATAGATATCCGTTGCCGCCGCGCATTCGGGGCGAAACAAAAAGTCCCCCGTCACCTTGCCGTCCAGCGACGCCACCATGTGGCAAATGATATAGGGTCTCATATTCTCTCCTTTTCCCGACGCCGAGGACGGTTTGGGGCACCCGTTGCCCCTAACCCAGCATCATTCTTCTTGCCCCGCGTCTGCGTCTGTTGTATGTACGTCTACCTTCACGATAGCATCCAGATGGTCAATTATAAATCTTTGGGCTTCTTCTGTATAATACACCACAGGAATACGTCTGCCATAACTTTCCCACTCTCCCGCAACCAAGCCGATGGCTTCGCCGTCTACCGAGGGGAAGCGTTTTGAAGTGCCGTCTTCCCATTTTCTGTATTCAATCATGCCTATGCTGACCATCCAATGGGTGATTTGCTTGTGGGAAAGACTTTTGATTTTTTTGGCGTCAATATCCTCTTGCACCAAAAAGTTGATTTTTCTGACAATGGCAGAAGCGGAGATGGGATAGGAGACGTATTGAAATTGCTCCAGTTGCTCCCGTGTGATGGAAAAGGGCGCTCTTTTGGGTTTCGTTTCTTTGGGTTCTTTGGGGATTTTCTTGCGCTCTCTGTCCATTTCTTTTTGCAGAATCCCCGACACGTAGAAAAAGCAACGGGACAAACGAACGTTGTTGGCAATATCTTCCTCGGGAATAGGACTATCGTCCAAAGGGTTGATGCCGTTTGCCAATTTGTCGATAAACATCTTGGCATAGGCGATTTTTTCATATTCTGTCATGATTCTTCTCCCTTTTTTTCATTGTTTTCACCCCTATTATAGCATAAAAACAGGCGTTTGTACTACATTGTTATAAAAATTCTGCGACAGCGGTGCGGGTCAATGCAAAAAAGCGGTCTATTCTTACCCAAACGGGCATATAGTGTGATAAAAAAAGCGGGAGGGCGCATATGAAACGGTCAATCGGACTTTGGCAGTGGCTTGGTTTTGCGGTGGCGTCTTTTGGAGGCACTGTTTTGCATTTTCTCTATGAGTGGCTGGGAAAGGCGGTGTGGATTGCGCCCTTTTCGGGGGTCAACGAGTCCACCTGGGAGCATATGAA
>JAZOBX010000231.1:0-4914 GCA_045596205.1 Eubacteriales bacterium
ACCAAAGCCGCAAAAATGTATTTCTCCATGTCAGAGCCCGGTCCCAACACCTTCGCCACAGGCGAAACCAAAGCCCCTTCTTTCAACTAATGCGAAAACATCACTGTCGATTTTGACAGTGATGTTTTCTATTATTTTGTATATCTATCTTATTATGATCCCAAACTAACAAAAACAAGGCAGGAAACTATGCAATCCATATGGAATAAGGCAACAGCAAAAGAAAAATATGTCCCCCTTGACGGTAGTAAAACAACAGACGTACTCATTATAGGCGGCGGTATTGCAGGCATTCTATGTGCCTATCGGCTAAAACAGGCAGGTGTGGACTGTATACTGGCAGAAGCCAAAGAAATATGTAGCGGCATCACGGAAAATACCACGGCGAAGATTACCTTTTCCCACGGTCTCATATACGCCAAAGCGCTGAAACGTTTTGGCAGAGAGAAGGCAAAACTGTATCTGGAAGCCCAAATCAAGGCAGGGAAGACCTACGAAGCCCTATCCAAGACAATTGACTGCGACTACGGGAAAGCCGACAGCTATGTGTATTCTCTCTCAGACAAACAAAAAATTGAAAAGGAAATAGAGGCACTCCATAGTCTTGGCGTAAATGCAGAGCTTTCAGAGGCAAAAGAATTACCGTTTCCGGTTGCAGGAGCGGTGCGCACACGCAACCAAGCCCATTTTCACCCCTTAAAATTTCTTTACTCCATAGCCCAAGACCTCCCCATCTATGAGCATACCAAGGTTACGGAACTCACACCTCACACAGCCCTCACATCCAAAGGCAAAATCCACTTTGAAAAACTCATCATTGCCACCCATTTTCCGACTCTGAACAAACACGGCGGCTACTTTCTGAAGCTTTATCAACACCGCAGCTATGTTCTTGCTCTCAAGGGCGCAAAGCCCCTGTCGGAAATGTATGTAGACGAAGCCGACGCAGGCCTTTCCTTTCGCCCCTACGGAGACCTTCTTCTTCTTGGCGGCGGTAGTCACCGTACAGGCAAAAAGGGAGGCTGTTGGCAGGAGCTTGAAGATTTTACCCGTAAGTATTACAAAAATGCCGAAATCGTCAGCAAATGGGCAACCCAGGATTGTATGACGCTTGATGATATCCCATATATCGGTCAATATTCAAAATCCACGCCCGACGTATTCGTTGCAACGGGATTTAACAAATGGGGAATGACCAACGCCATGGTAGCGGCAGATATCCTCACCGACCTGGTGCAGGGAAAGTCTAACCCATATGCAGAAGTCTTTTCTCCCTCGCGTAGCATGATTCATCCTCAACTTGCTGTGAATGTATTTGAAAGCGCGCTCCACCTTCTCACTCCCACCGCTCCCCGTTGCCCTCATCTTGGCTGCGCTCTAAAATACAATAGAGAGGAGCATTCATGGGATTGTCCCTGTCACGGTTCACGCTTCTCACAAAACGGTGAGCTACTGAATAACCCTGCCACCGACGACCATCCCAAGATCGGACATTGATGCAACCTTCTTACTCCCTATTCGGCTCAAAAATACTATGACAAAGAAAAAAAGAATTGATTTGCGCTTCAAAATATGCTAAAATAAAGCAAAAGCATAAAAGGGAAAGCGTATATGAAAATCAAAGCGATTCTGTTTGACCTTGACGGTACCTTATTGCCACTTGACCAGGATGCCTTTGTCAAAGCCTATGTGGGTGGACTTGTCAGTGCCACCGCAAAAGCAGGCTATCCTGCCCCCGAAATGGCGCAAGCCATTGCAAAAGGCACCGAAGCTATGGTGCAAAACAGGGGCGAGAAGACCAACGAGGAAGTACTGCTTGATACCCTCGTGTCCGCTTTTGGCGAGGGCATACGGAAGGATGCCTATCTCTTTGACGCTTTCCATGCAGGCGAGTTTCAAAAGGTCAGACAAATATGCGGCTTTTCTCCCAAGGCAAAAGAAGTGATAGATTTGGTGAAAAAGGTGGGCTTTCAAGCTGTACTTGCCACAAATCCGCTATTTCCCGCAAAAGCCACCCACAGTCGCATCTGCTGGGCGGGACTTTCCCCCGATGACTTTTCCCATGTAACCACCTATGAAAATTCACGCCACTGCAAGCCGAACCTTGACTATTACCGAGATATCCTTGCGCGTCTTGGCGTGTTTGCCAAGGAATGTGTGATGGTGGGCAACGACGTGGACGAGGATATGATAGCCGCAGAGCTGGGTATGCGTGTGTTTCTTCTGACAGATTGCCTTTTAAACCGCCATGGCAAAGACATCTCTGCCTATCCAAGAGGCGGCTTTCCCGCGCTTTTGACCTATCTTTCCTCGCTCTCTTAAAACTCTTGTCAAACCGTTTTTTGTGTGATAAAAAATATATTACAGTATAAGGAGTACAAAAATGACTAAAGAACTGCAACTTGCTCTCCATTTAGAGCCCATCCGCACGGTGGATGAGCGTCTGATGTCCTACAACGTAGAAATGACCGAAGTCACAGGCGGCACATTCTGGAAAGCTTACACCGAAGCCCAGATTGCGGGCAAAGAAGAATTCCGCATTTCAGGTGGACTGCAGAATTTTACCTCTATGGCGGACTTGATGCAATACTATCCCCCCATTGACCTTTCCAACAAACGCCTCCTTGCCCTTGCCAAAAAGCTTGGCTCCGCATGGGTGCGTGTGTCGGGCTCTTGGGCTACCAAAACCTACTATGATTTTGACGGTACCACAGGCGGCAAGCCGCCCCAAGGCTACCAGAGCGTGCTGACCAAAGAGCAATGGATCGGCGTTCTCGAATTCGTGAAAGCCGTAGACGGAAAACTGCTGATTTCCGTCAGTAACTGCGCGGGTGACCATCCCAACGGCGGTCCCCTTGACCTGTCACAAACCCAAAAGATTTTTGATTTCAGCCATGCCTACGGTGTGGACATTGATGCCGCTGAGTTTATGAATGAGCCCAATATGCTTGCTATGTCAGGTGCACCACAAGGCTATACTGCCGCTGACTACGCCAGAGACCAGGACATCTTCAACGGCTGGGTCAAAGAACATTACCCTAATTGCCTTTTGGTTGGTCCTTGCACCCTCGGTGACGGCGCCATGGGCAAAGTAGATGCCAAGAGCGCAGGCGCAGGTATCGGTACCATGATGCAAATGTGCAATACCGACCAGCTGATGGCCGGCACCAAGATTCCTCTTGACGTATTCAGCTATCACTACTATAACGGCGTGTCCGAGCGTCTGGCGTCTATGATGCCTTCCGCCCATTGGGACGGTGGCGAAGCTCATACCGATGCCTACCTTGCCGTAGCCCCCACCAATGCGAAAATTTACGTGCCCCTCAGAGATAAATACGTTCCCGGCGGACAAATGTGGGTCACCGAATCGGGTGACGCAGGCGGTGGCGGTGACACTTGGGCATCCACCTATCTGGACGTGCTCCGCACTCTTACCGAGCTTGGTAGCTTCGCCACCATTACCGACGGCGTGATTTTCCATAACACCCTCGCTTCCTCCGACTACGGCTTTTTGAAGCATGGCACCTTCCTGCCTCGCCCCAACTATTTTGCCGTTCTCCTTTGGAACACCCTCATGGGTACTACCGTCTATGACTGCCATAACCCCGACGTAGAAGGCGCCCACGTCTACTGCCATTCCCGTAAAGACGGAAGAGACGGTGTGGTGTATCTTGTAGTCAACAACTCCCTCACCGACACCACCACCGTCCATCTCCCCAAGGAAGCAGAGGTCTACTCTCTCTCAGGCAACGGCAATATCCGTTCCACCGTCATGTATCTGAACGGAAATCCCCTCACCCTTACAGGCGAGTCCGACCTGCCCGACCTGTCTCCCGTATCCCACCCCGCAGGCTCACTCACCCTTGCCCCCGCCACCTGCACCTTCATCGTTTTATAATTCTATCTCCATCGGATGAATCATTCTTCATCCATCGGTTTTAAAATTCTTTATCACTCGTATACCCCGCACACCAAACAGCGGGGCGACTTCGTCGCACCGCCTTTTCATTTGCCAAAACATCTGCTTCCAAATTTAACAATATTCTCACAAAACGGTAAAGTTTTCAGTAAGATATGTATGCTATACTGTCTTTACAATCGCCTAAATGACGAAGAATCATCTATAATTATGAAGAAAAGGGATAAAAGCATTGAAAACCAAAAACGAAAATTTAGATTCACTTTGGGAAGAAGGTGAGGAAGCCTTGCATCCTTCTGTACTCTCAACGCTCTCCAAAGCCACTATGCACGCCCTGTACCAACAAACCAAAATGATGATGGGCAGGCTGGTTGACTATAAAGAACTCCGCATGATCTATGCCTGCGCCATAAAGGAGATTAAAACCAAATTTGAAATCCTGAATACCGAATTCTCTTTGCAATACCATCGCAATCCTATCAATTCCATCCAGACGCGCCTGAAAAGTACGTCAAGCATCATAGAAAAAATGATGAAGAAAAACCAGCCCATCAATATTGATGCCATTGAAGAGAATATTCACGATATCGCAGGCGTCAGAGTCATTTGCTCCTACATAGACGACGTATTTTTGGTGGCAGATGCACTGCTCAGGCAGGATGATATCACCCTTGTATCTAAAAAGGACTATATCACCACCCCAAAACCAAACGGCTACCGTAGCTTGCACCTTATTGTCAAAGTACCCGTTTTTCTTTCAGAACGCCGCCTGGATATGGAAGTAGAGGTGCAGATTCGCACCATCGCCATGGACTTTTGGGCAAGCCTTGAACATCAGCTTTACTATAAAAGCGATTTTGAAGGCAGGGAAGCGGTGGTGGACGAGCTTCGCAAATGCGCCCTCGCCATTTCCCAGACCGACCGCCAGATGATGACCATCCGCTCCAAAATCGAGTCCTCCTCCGAATCCCCTACCGAAGACGAAATCCTATTTG
>JAZOBX010000232.1:0-2114 GCA_045596205.1 Eubacteriales bacterium
TGCGTACCGTCAGGCCCCAGGCCAAGGCACAAAAATATGCCGATGTGGCGGGCTGTACCTCTATGTTTCCCCTTCCGGGGGCAAGCTGTGGCGCATGGATTATCGTGTGGAGGGCAAGCGTAAAACTGCCAGCTTTGGCGCGTATCCTGCCGTATCCTTGAAAGATGCCAGCGCCCTGCGGGACAAGGCCAAGGAGCAGCTTGCCAAGGGGCTTGACCCCATGCAGGAAAAAAAGCGGGTGAAGGTGGAAGCTGCTGCCGAGAAACGGGCAAAAGAGTTGACCTTTCGCTGTGCTGCCATGGACTGGTTCACCACTCAAAAGCAGGCCAATGCCGAACGAACACACCAGGGCATTGAGGGGCGGCTCAATCTTCATATTCTCCCAAGCATCGGGAATAAGAGGTGGCCCCGGTTGTTAAACAGCTCGCGACGCATTTATAGCTTGGTGCGGCGGGCGAGAATGGGCCCAACGGGAGCTCGTCGGAGCCCGCCGCCACATCTTTTCATGCAGCCTTTGCCAACTGACCTCCATACACAATATCTGGCGTCAGCCCCCCATGACGGCTATGCGGACGCCGTTCATTGTAGAATGCGATCCATTCGCTGATCCTCGTTCGGGCTTCAGTGCCATTTTCAAACGCATGGAGATATACGCATTCATATTTGAGGGAACGCCAGAGCCTTTCAATCATGACGTTGTCACGCCAGCGTCCACGCCCATCCATGTAAATACGAATTGATTGTGATTTCAACATATTGGTAAAGGCTATGCTGGTAAACTGGCTACCCTGATCAGTATTGAATATCTTCGGCCTGCCATGCTTCGTAAAGGCTTCTTCAAGCGCGTCCATGCAAAAATCTACATCCATTGTGGCGGATAGCCGCCAGGATAGCACCTTGCGACTGTACCAGTCCATAATCGCCACAAAATACAAAAACCCCTTACGCATAGGAACATAGGTGATGTCCGTACACCATACCTGATTGGGAGTGTCTATTTCCCTTTCTCGCAGAAGATAGGGATATCTTTTGTGCTCTGGATGGGGCACTGTCGTCCTGGGCTGTTGGTATATGGGCATCAGATGCATCAAGCGCATCAACCGCCTGACACGTTTTCTGCCGACAGAATAGCCGTTCAAGCTCAGGTAGTTCCGCATTTGTCGGACTCCCATGAATGGCCACTCCGTAAACGTGATGTCTATTGCCTGCATTAATGCACGATTCTCTGCTGATTCCCCTCGCGGTGTATAATATACCCCAGAACGAGAAATCTGGAGAAGACGGCATTGACGAACAATGCTGAGCTTGCCATGGCCCCGGATCACCATGGCCTGCCTGCGGGATATGCTCACCGTTTCCCCCAGGCTTCGGCTAAAAAATCGCGCTCTATGATGAGTTGCCCAATCTTTTCATGCAGCTTGGCAATATCCTTCTCCTTAAGGCGTTCCCCAGTTAGCTTTTCTCCGGTAAATACGCCAGCAGCTCCGTCTTTTAACTGGCGTACCCAACTGTTAATCAGAGTCTGATGGACGCCGTATTCCGTGCTCAATTCTGCAACTGTTTTATGACCGCTCAATGCTGCCAATGCGACCTTCGCTTTGAATGCCGGTGCATGATTCCTGCGCTTTGCCATCTTGCTCTCCTCCTTGCGACAAGGTCAATCTATCATACTTGTCCAAATTTTGGGGAGCACCTCTCACATTGAAGACAGGCACGGCAAGGAGATTCGCAGTCTTGGCTTTGCGGATGCTCACGATTTTGTGGTGTTCGTGCTGGACAATCTTGATGCCGTTTATGAGGTGGACGGAGGGCGCAAATACGATCTTGTTTCCCGTGTCATGACGCCGCAAGGCCGAGTAATGGTGCGCCTGGAATTTGCAGAAGAAGGGGATTTCTATCAGGTGGTTACGGCTGGGACTATGCGTAAAAAGTATTACGCAAAAAAGAATCCGCTTTGGGAAAGCGCGAATCTCAATCGTTCCATAGCAGGAACCCCTGACGCAAAATTCTCGGGCCAAAGCGGTGTTGAGGAAAACATACCCTCTGATAATCCTGAAGGCAATACCTTCTTTCAGCTTGCCTACCACAAAGCCGATGCAGCCGCAAAGGCTCGC
>JAZOBX010000233.1:0-2941 GCA_045596205.1 Eubacteriales bacterium
CCTAAGACCGCTTGGCCTCCGACTTTTGTGTATACTTTCTTTGTATATTGCAAAAAAGTATAGGGGTTTTATGGAAAAACTATCAATTTCGTTTGAAGATAACGTAAAAGAAATGGACAAGCTCCTGCGTGTGGACAAGAGCTTTGACCTGATTCGCCGCCCCATGCAGGTGGGGGAAGACCGTCTGGTCTTTTACTATATTGACGGTTTCGTAAAAGATACCGTCATGCAAAAGCTGATGATGTACTTTTTGAGTCTGAAAAAAATAGGGGATGCCGAGGATTTCGCCCAAAATCAAGTGCCCTACGTGGAAGTGGAGACAACAGACACCGTTGACACCTTGTCTCTGTTCGTGCTGTCGGGCGCGGTGGCGGTGCTGGGGAGTAGCTTTGGGGCGAAAGGGGTGGTCATTGATGCCCGCACCTATCCCGCCAGAGACACCGCCGAGCCTGAAAGCGACAAGGTGATGCAAGGGGCGAAGGACGGTTTTGTGGAGACCCTGATTTTTAACACCGCCCTCATTCGCCGCCGCATCCGCGATCCCCGTCTGACCATGCATTATGAAAATCTGGGCGGCGCCTCCAAGCCCGACGTGGTGGTATGTTATATGGAGGGGGTGGCAAACGGGGACTACGTCAAGCAGGTGAAGCAAAAACTGGCATCCGTTACCCCAAAATCCCTGACCCTTGGCTACCAGAGTCTGGCAGAGGTGCTGATTCCCCGCCGCTGGTACAATCCCTTTCCCAAGGTGCGCACCTTAGAGCGCCCCGATGCCGCCGCGGCGGAGCTGATGGAGGGCAGGGTGTTGGTGCTTTGCGACACGTCCCCCAGGGTCATGGTCCTGCCCACCTCCATTTTTGACTTCATGCAGGAAACCGACGATTACTATTTCCCCCCGCTGACGGGCTCTTACCAGCGCATCGTCCGTCTGTTGGCTTCCGCCATGGCGTTGGTTCTGACACCCCTGTGGTATCTCTTTTTGATAAATCCCCAATGGCTCCCCCCTGCCTTTGGGTTTGTGGTCCCCGAACAGGTGGGGGCGTTGCCGATTTTTTGGCAGCTGCTGTTGGCAGAGCTGGCGGTGGACGCCCTGAAGCTGGCATCCATGAATACCCCCAGTATGCTATCCAGCTCCCTGTCCATTATCGGGGGTCTGATTTTGGGTGACTTTGCGGTGTCGGTGGGGTGGCTGGTGCCCGACGTGATTCTCTATATGGCAATGGTCGCCATCGCTGGCTTTTCGGTGAAAAGCCAGGAGCTGGGCTACGCCATGAAGTTCATGCGCATTATTTTGCTGATTCTCACCGCCCTGTTTGGGCTTTGGGGCTTTGTGGGCGGACTGCTTCTGGTGCCGCTTGCCCTTGTGCTGAACACCACCTTAAACGGCGGCCACAGTTATTTCTATCCCCTCATCCCCTTTCGCGGCAAAGCCTTTTTGCGCCTGCTGTTCCGCCTCAAAAAGAACGACACTTGACCGCGCCTTAAGTGGTTGCGACGCAAGAATAAACAAAAAATCCCGAAATATTTCGGGATTTTTTAGTGGATGAATTGCAAGCAATGTGCCGCAAGGCACAATTCATGCCGCAGGCAATTCATGACACAAAGTGTCAATTCATAGAGCTGCGAGGTTGCAATGCATTGCGTATTTTCCGTTCAGGAAAACACGATTCCCCATTCTATGCGGGCAGAGCAATCCGCCAGCCACTCACTGTCCCAGCCTTGGGGTTCTGCTTCTGCTTCTGCGCTGATCACTTTCAAATCGTCGCAATGGGCAAAAGCGCCTTTTCCGATACACTTTACACCGGCAGGGATAAACACATCAAAAAGGTCTCTGCAATGGGCGAAAGCCCCCTCGCCAATCCTGCGAAGCCCTTTTGGCAGGTCTATTCTTGCAATAAATTTGCAGTTGGCAAATGCTTCCGCCCCAATTTCTGTGACAAAATGGGGAATGGCAATTTTGCCGCGCAAACGAATGTTTTTCGCCGCCAGAATGCGCACGCCGTCTGCCGTTCTTTCGTATTCGTAAGCCGCTAAAAGCTCGGAAATTTCCTCTCTTGAAAGCTCTTTAAGGGGTTTTTCCTCATAATCGCACCATTCGCAGACGGGTATACCCGCCTTTGACTGGGACATTCCACACATAGGGCAAAATTTCATAGGGGTCTCCGTGTGTTTTGTTGTTTTTGGGGGAATGTAGCGTAAGAGTAAAGAAATGCAAAAAACAAAAAAGATATTTTCCAGGTTTGCAATAAGGTTTTGAACTCAAACGGGTTTAGTATTCGAAGCAAGAAATAGATGGCACATCAATCATCAAGCAATTCTTTCAGCATTCTCTCTTTATTGAACAAAAATCCTTTTGTGATTTGATAACTTAACGTATTTTCATATTCACAAGGCAAAATTTTGCCGTCATCAAAAGATAATATCTGAGAATTGGGGCATCCCAACAAAATCGGGGAGTGCGTTGCTATGATAAATTGCGCGCCCTTTTGGGACATATCATAAAGGTGTTTGAGCAACGTTAGTTGGCGTTGCGGAGAAAGTGCAGCTTCGGGCTCGTCCATTAAATAGAGCCCGGGTTTATCATACGCCAAAAAACGCAGATTTCCTTCGCCATGTGAATTAGCATGATAATTATCACCCATATAGTCAAACATTGATGCGGTTGCAACGTTGAAAAACGTTTCAGCTCTGAAAAAATATCCGAATTTTGGGCGTTGCCAACCTTTTACTAAAGTAATCGATTCACTTAACGGTGAAATATCGTAATATGTATTAAAATGATAATTTCGTGTGCCTCCTTCGGAGTTATATCCGAATGCTACAGCCATAGCTTCAAGCAAGGTTGATTTGCCCGATCCGTTTTCACCAACAAAAAATGTGATTGGCTTATCAAAATGTAATTCCGTAATGCTTTTTATAGCGGGAATATTGTGGACGTATG
>JAZOBX010000234.1:0-1893 GCA_045596205.1 Eubacteriales bacterium
GACCATGTGGCGCAGATCATCACCTTTGGTTCTATGCAAGCCAAAGCCGCCATCCGTGACGTGGGTCGCGCCTTGGGCATTGCCTACGGTGATGCGGACCGCGTGGCAAAGCTTATCCCTCATGCGGGCTATACCATTGCCGATGCCATGAAGCTGCCCGACTTCCGCGCCTGCTATCAGGAGTCGGAGGCGCTGGCAGAAATGATTGATACCGCTATGGCTCTTGAAGGTATGCCAAGACACATTTCCATCCATGCCGCAGGGGTAGTTATCACCGAAAAGCCTGTCAGCGAATACGTGCCCCTTTCGGTATCGGGTGACGCTGTGGTAGCCGCCTTTGATATGAATACCGTGGCAGACCTTGGCCTTGTGAAGTTTGACTTTTTGGGTCTGCGCTATCTCACCGTCCTTGACCGCGCCGAAGCCTTCGTCAAAGAGCAAGACCCCGCCTTTTCCCAGTTTGCCATCCCCTTTGATGATGCAAAAACCTTCCATCTGCTCTCTTCCGGTGATACCGACGGCGTATTCCAACTTGAATCTGCGGGTATGAAAAGCGTGCTCAAACGCCTGAAGCCCTCTCATCTGGAAGATATCATTGCCTGTATCGCCCTGTACCGTCCCGGTCCTATGGACTCTATTGACGATTTTATCAGCAGAAAAAACGGGGCAGAACAAATCAACTATCCCACCCCTCTTTTGGCTCCCATTCTATCTAACACCTACGGCTGTATCGACTATCAGGAGCAGGTGCTGCAAATCTTCCGTCAGCTTGGCGGCTATTCCTACGCCAGAGCGGATTTGGTGCGCCGCGCCATGTCCAAGAAAAAAGCCGAAGTGCTACAGGCCGAGCGGGAAGGCTTTTTGCAGGGGTGTGAGAAAAACGGTGTCAGCCGTGCGGTAGCAGGGAAGGTCTTTGACGATATGGCGTCCTTTGCCAGCTACGCCTTCAATAAGGGCCACGCCACCGCCTACGCCATTCTCTCTTACCGCACCGCCTATATGAAGGCCCACTATCCCGCCGCCTACACCGCCGCTTTGCTCAACGCCCAGCAGCATACCGATATCAACGCCACCGCCGTCCGCCTGTTGCCCCCCTCCGTGCAGGACAGTCAAGCGGGGTATTCCGTGGAAGGCAATAACGTCCGTATGGGTCTTTCATCTGTGAAAAACGTAGGCGTGCAGGTGGCTGAGCATATCGTGGCGGAACGGGCAAAAGGCCGCTTCAGAAGCTTTGAAGACTTCGTCTCCCGTATGCCCATGAGTGATCTCAACAAAAAGAGTCTGGAATCTCTCATTTTGGCGGGCGCATTTGACAGCTTCGGCATCACGCGCCGCTCCCTTGCCGCCGTCTATGAAAAAATCGTAGACGACACCCATCGGCAGCTTCGCGACAACGTCAGCGGGCAAATGGATATGTTTTCTTTTGACGAAAGCCCTGCGGAAAAAAAGGTTGCGGGATACGGTTATCCCTCTCTGCCCGAATACCCCATGAAAGATATTCTTCGCATGGAAAAAGAGCTGATGGGCGTTTGTTTTTCGGGCAATCTCCTTGCCACCTATAAAACCCACGTTGCCAAACTGAACCCCGATAAGCTCTCCGACATTGCAGGGGGAGAGGAAGCGGGCTACCGCGACCGCCAGAACGTGCGGGTTTGCGGTATCATCACGGGCAAATCCGTCAAAAAAACCAAAAACGGAGACGTGATGGCGTTCCTCTCTCTGGAAGATGAAGTGTCTAAAATTGAACTCATCGCATTCCCCAAAACCTACGAGCAATACCTCCCCCATCTTGAAAATGACCAAGCCATTTGCGTCACGGGGCAGATCTCTATGCGTGAAAACGAGGTGCCCAAGGTCATCGTAGGCAGCGTCATTTTGCTGGAAACCGAAAGC
>JAZOBX010000235.1:0-5870 GCA_045596205.1 Eubacteriales bacterium
TAAACTAAAATGCCGCGTTCTCCTTCCACCGCAAGCGGTCCCCCTTCCTCCCGGAGGAAGGCATAGATGAAAAGAGAATGCAAGACTTAGCGAAACAGATTTTTGACGCTTTTGCAGAAACGGTGAACTGACTGTTGCGGCTTCATCGAAAGGCGTTTTGAAGTAAAATCTTTATCAAACGAAAAAAGCAGATATGCAAGACGGAAAAATCTTGTATATCTGCTTTTTTCTGTTGGGCGATATATTCACTTGCGAATGAAATTTTCTCAAGTGAATGCGATATAACCTCACTCTGCTCGATTGCGATATGCCTCGCTCTGCTCGCCGCGATATGATATACATCTCTCGTTTTAACATATCGCAAGGCGTAGCCTTATATCGCTCCCGAAGGGAATATCTCAAATCCCGTAAGGGATTTATATCGCTGCGTGTTTTTAGGAAAAACACGCACGGTCGGAGACCATGCCGTCCCAGTCGGAGGTGACGGGGTGGGCACCGTGAAAAATCAGACGTTGGTTGCCCATGTGCGCTCCTACACGGTGGCACAGCAAAGGACCGACGTTTTCTGCTTGGGCCTTTTTAGCGGCAAGGAAAGTGCTTCCCTTCCCGTCTTCAGCCTTGATAATCAAGGTGGCTTTTGAGAAGGCAATCACCGACAAATTGCGAAGGATCGCACGGTCTTCAAAACTCGCTCTTTGGTAGGGCGGAAGAGACAGTACAAGCCCATCCTTGGGACAGGTGAGACGGGGCGTGGGATGCTCGGGTGTCTGAGACAGAGAGTTTGCCATAAAAACGATGGCTTTTCCTCCTGCGGCGGCGGTAGCTTTCCGTAGTTCTGCCATCATGCCGCTGACACCACCCAGCACGATTGCAGAATGATGCTTCATCATTTTAGGAAGCGTATGCAGGGCAAAGGCTTTGTCTTTTTCTGTGACCAGACGGGAGGAGAGCACGCCGATGCCTTTCTCCTGCAAAAGAGACAAGTCTCCTTTGGCGCAAAAGACAGGCGGACAGTTAAGGCCCAGTTTTTCTTTTAGCGACGGAGGAAACAGCGGGTCTTCGTAGGTAAGGAGGGTGATATTTTGCGCTCTGTAATGCGAGAGGGCAAAATGAAAGTCCACGTCGCGGTGAAGGAGGGCATAGGTACGGTCTGCCATAGCGGTGGGCAAACCAAGGCGAGAGGAAAGCTCGGCTCTTGTAAAAGAGAGACATTCCTCTGCCGACACGGAATGGGTGATAAGAGCCGCTTTCATCTCCAGCCACTCCGCAAGCGAGAAAGGAGAAACAGCGTCGGGAGAGATGCCCGTTACAAGGCAAAGGGGGAGCATCAGGTCTTTTAATGACATTCTATTTTTCCTTTCATGGTTTTTAGCTGACGGTCTCAGAATATACGGGGCGCAGAATTTTTTCCGTCTGTTTTGGCGGCGGAAACAGCGGCCTCTACGATGCGGTCCACATGGGCAAACGCCAAAGCAGAAAACGTAAACAGAGGGTGCTTTTTCTCGGGAATAAGAGAAAAACGGAAAGTAACGGTTTGGCTACCTTCTTCAACCGTGAGAGGAAAGCCGCAGACGGTAGAAAGATAGCTTGCCTTTTTCATGAGCAGTTCACGGTTGGGGCATCCAAGATATACGTCTTTTGCCACGCTCATCGTCAGGTCTGCCTTGCCTTCATACGTATGCAGCATGGCAAGCACGGGACGGTTGTAGGGAGACAGAAAGCAAAAACGGCAATAAAAATAGGTGACCAAGTAAAACAGCATATGCACGGATACCTGCACCGCAGGATTTATGCCGCTTGGCATTTCCTGATAGCGGCAATCGGGATCAACGGTCTTTTTGATTTGGGCGATGATTTCATGATAAATATCTTTGGTGCGCACCCACTGCTTTTTGAAAAGGTAGGCGTCGTCTACTTCAGAGTAGGTCAAAGACTTTTCCATTCCGCGAGGGAGCATATCATCGCCTGAAAAATAGTGTTTAATGGACACGGTTGGTTAGCTACTTTCTGTCATGTATTATCCTACAATAGGTTGGGGCAAATCTTCCATGAAACGGTAGGCGCCTGCTCTATAAGTAATGATGCGGCAACCGAAACACGGATAAAAGGCACAGTTAATTTTGCGAATATGGGTGGGAATATTGGCAGGGGTGCAGTCTTTTGCGGGATTGAGGCAAAAATGCATGAGTTCTTCTGCTGTTGCCCCTTGGGGCAAGGCGTAGAGTATGTAGCGAAGCACCATTCTCTCGGTGGGCGTGAGGGAGAGGGGCAAGCCAAAGAGAGTGGTCGTTTTCTCTCTGATATCGTCACGGATACCGTGGTACTGCAAAGCAAGAATGCGGCACTTCCCTGCTTCCTCTAAACTTTCTAATAGCGAAAACAGAGCATGGGGTAGGTTTTCCTCATTGGAGGACAGTAGCGTTACCTCTTTTGGCACGGTCATAGTCTCTGCTCCCACGAAAGCAAGAGGAATGCTTTGGGATATGCAAAGAGCGGCAAGGTGTTCCCTCTCCGCTTCCGAATAGGTCAGCGGGCGAAGAAGTACGGCAACCGCATTGGAATAAAGGGAAAGATTTTGCGCAAAGGAAGAAAAATCTACGCCTTCGCTCATCAGATGCCGACGGTAAAGCGCACAGCGGAAGCTGTGGCAATAGCTTTTAGACTCGTCAATCAGATACAGCAAGATGGTCTCCTTCAGGCAAATGCAAATTTATCGGTTTCTTGCAGATCGAGAGCATCAATGACCGCTTGGCATTTTTCCTTCATTCTTTCGGTGTGGGGAGGGTGGTGGGCATCGCTGGCGAAATAAAATTTGCATCCGCATTCCTTTGCCAGACGGAATACGCGCAGGAAACTGTCAAAACCGCCTTCTTCCATGTATTGGTCATACTGGGAAACGTTCAGTTCCACCCCTGCGCCAAGATCGGCAATGCGCTTAAAATAGGCGCGGAAGGTTTCGTCGGGAATGCCGTCCACCAAAGCGAGATGCTTTTCCCAATCGTATTGGGCAATGAGCTTGGTGGTAAGGTGGGCAATACCGATTTTGTGGAAGGGCAGGTCCATATTTAGCAACACGTCAAGACGGCGGAGATAAAACGCTCGCAGGCGTTCCAGCTCCGTGTCTTCGGGACGGATGGTGAAGCCAATCATATGCAGGTGTGTGGTGGACACAACGATAAAATCAAATTTGTCCAGCATAGCGGGGGAAATAGACAGACGGCAGTCTTTGTCCATTTCTACCTCACAGCCAAAATGGAAGGTGACGCTTTCGTCCTGCGGAAGAGGCAGCGCCTCACAAATATGGGCAAAGTTCTGCTCTTTGTACCAAGGGCTGGCGCCTTCTACCCTCTCATCCCAAAAATGGTTGGTCAGCACGATATGGCGGAGTCCGTTTTGCTTTGCGTATGAAAGCAAAAATTCGTTTGTCTGCAAGGGGTTTTTGGAGCAGGAGGAAAGGTAGGAATGCATGTGCAGATCGTGGTCTAAACGGTATTTCATCTTACTGTCTTCTTTCAAATGATAACAATGAAAAGGTGCTGTCGCAAAAGATTTGCAACAGCACCGATACTTAAGGGCGAACGGATTTGCGGCAGAAATGTTTGGTTATGCCCAAATGCGACAGCCTCTTACGCTTTACCGATAGAGCCGAACAGCTCCATCTTTTCGCGGACGGTGGCTTTGATGGCTTCGGTGCCGGGGGCGAGCAGCTTGCGGGGGTCAAAGCCCTTGCCTTCCAGGTCCTTGCCTGCTTCCACATAAGCGCGTGTGGCGGCGGCAAATGCCAGCTGGCATTCGGTGTTTACGTTAATCTTGGCAACGCCAAGGGAGATGGCTTTTTTGATCATGTCTGCAGGGATACCTGTACCGCCGTGAAGCACCAGAGGCATTTCGCCCACTTTTTCGCTGATAGCGGAAAGGGTTTCAAAGGAAAGGCCCTTCCAGTTGGCAGGATATTTACCGTGGATATTACCGATACCCGCTGCGAGCATGGTGACGCCAAGGTCAGCGATCATTTTGCATTCGTTGGGGTCGGCGCACTCACCTGCACCCACAACACCGTCTTCTTCGCCACCGATAGAGCCTACTTCTGCTTCAAGAGACAGACCCTTTTCTGCGCAGACCTTGACCAGTTCTGTGGTTTTTTCAATGTTTTCCGCGATGGGATAGTGAGAGCCGTCAAACATAACGGAGGAAAAGCCTGCTTCGATGCAAGCGTAGCACTGCTCGTAGGTGCCGTGGTCAAGATGGAGGGCAACGGGAACGGTGATGTTCATGGTTTCCATCATGGCGTTGACCATTGCGGCAACGGTGTTGAAGCCGCACATATATTTACCTGCGCCTGCAGACACGCCCAAAATCACGGGGGATTTCAGTTCTTCTGCGGTGGCAAGGATGGCTTTGGTCCATTCCAGATTGTTGATGTTGAACTGACCGACTGCATAGTGGCCTGCTCTTGCTTTTTCAAGCATTTCTTTTGCGTTGACTAACATGGGAATACTCCTTTATTGTGATACATATTTTTTCATCCTATATTGTACACTATCCTTGTTCCAAAATCAAGTGTTTTATGCAAAATACGGAAAAAATCGGCGGTTTGCCCTTGCTATGCAGGTGAATTTTTGCGGGATTTGTATAAAACTGCTTTTTTTACCAAAAATAAATACAAAACGAAACAGGAGTGGCTTATGGATTTCAGAGATAGCGAAACCAGAAAAAACCTGATGCGCGCTTTTGCGGGTGAAAGTCAGGCGAGAAACCGTTATACCTTTGCGGCGGATGCGGCGAAGAAAAAGAATCTGTTTGTGATTGAACGGATCTTCCGTTTTACCGCAGAGCAGGAAAAGGAGCACGCAGAAATTTTTTATCAGCATTTGTCTTCCCTTTCGGGAGAGACGATTCACATTGACGGTGGATATCCTGTGGATATTTCCGACAAGGTGGAGGATCTGCTTCTTTATGCCCAGCACAACGAGTATGAAGAATTTACACCTGTGTACAGCACGTTCGCCCAGGTGGCGGAGCAAGAGGGATTTGCCCAGGTGGCATATTCCTTTTCCCAGATTGCCAAAATTGAAAAATCCCACGGCGACCGCTTTGGCTACTATGCCAAGCTGCTGAAAGAGGGGCATTTGTTTGCGGACGAAGAGGCCACGGAATGGATGTGTCTCAATTGCGGTCATATTCACTCGGGCAAGGGTGCGCCTACGGCTTGCCCCGTGTGCAGTCATGCCCAAGGGTATTTTATCAGGTTAGAGGAATCACCCTATACCGAAAAAGAAATGCTTTCGCTTCTTTTGGAAGCGGCGAAATAAACCGACGGGGAGGAGCGTTCTGTATGCTCCTCTCTTTTTTTTGGGGGCGCAAAAGAGTTTCAGCCGTTTTTGGCAAAAAAGCACAAGATTTGGTAATTTTTTTGGGCAATTGCAGGAAAAACACTTGACAAATAGATAGAATAATGATATAATACATCGCAGTATGGGTATTTATAGATACCATGCTCCTTGCCACACAACACAGTGCGGCCGAATGACCATAAGGAGGTATTAACGCTATGGAAAAGAAACTCTGTGCTTACGAGGCTCTGTTTACCGTAAACGCTTCTCTTCCCGAAGACGAAGTTCGTTCTACCGTAGACAAGTTTGTTGCCCTCATCAACGAGAACGCTTCTGACGTGAACGTGAATGAATGGGGCAAACGCAGACTGGCTTACCCTATCCGTTACAACAACGACGGTTATATGGTGCTGGTTAGCTTCAAAAGTGCTCCCAGCTTCCCTCGCGAACTGGAACGTCAACTGCGCATCGCTGATAGCATCTTGCGCGTGATGATTACCAAGAAGCAGGTAGCTGACGCTCCCGTTGCTCCCGCAG
>JAZOBX010000236.1:0-2179 GCA_045596205.1 Eubacteriales bacterium
ACCCTTTTTCTCACCGCTCGCCACCACGCCTGTGAGTCCACGGGCAGTTACGTGCTGGAGGGGGTACTATCCGCCCTTTTGCAACAAAGTCGGATCGTAGCCATGTCGTTCTGTGAGCCAAGGAGTTGGCTAAGACATTTGTCTTCCTAAGACCCGCTTGGCCTCCGACTTACCCTTTTTCTCACCGCTCGCCACCACGCCTGTGAGTCCACGGGCAGTTACGTGCTGGAGGGGGTACTATCCGCCCTTTTGCAACATCCTCTCGCCAATACCCGCGTGATTTGCGTGCCCTTTGTGGACTATGACGGTGTCATAGAAGGGGACCAAGGAAAAAACCGATCTCCCCATGACCATAACAGAGACTACATAGACGCTCCTCTCTATCCCGAAACTACCGCCATTATGGAGCTGGCAGACACCTTCGGCTGTCATATGGCCTTTGATTTTCATTCGCCTTGGCACAAGGGCGGGGAAAACGACTATATATTCGTAGTACAAAACAGGGTGGACAGAATAGAGCGGTTCCAACGCTTTTCGGCAATTCTCGAAAGGGAATGCCATAAGGGGAGTATGCTCTACCAATCCAAAAATGACCATCCGCCCATGACGGGCTGGAACCGGCCGGCACCCAGCTTTTCGCAGACGATGCATAGCCGTCCCGAATGTGGGGTGGCATTTTCTCTTGAAAACACCTATTTCGGCACTCCCGAAAACAAGGTATCGATTGACCGATTGCTGGCGTTCGGGGAAGTGTTTGCAAAGACAATCAGAATCTACTCTGTAATGCAGGAGGAAATCAAATGATTTATCAAGCAAAAGTCGCCCAAAAAGGTAATTATGACGTCATCGTGGTGGGCGCAGGCCCTGCGGGGGTTGCCGCCGCAGTGATGGCAGGCAGATGCGGTGCCAAAACCCTTTTGGTGGAAAGCTGCGCCCGTGTGGGCGGTGTGTCCACGTCGGGGATGATGAGCCATTTCACAGGCAGATGCGGAAGCCCCCTCTACAAAGAGATCCTCACCCGCGCCGCCGAGAAAAACACCTTTCAGAAGGGGGAAGTCACCCCTCGCATTCATCCCGAATGGCTCACGCTTACCTATATTGAAATGTTAGAGGAAGCAGGGGTGGAGATTTTGCTTTATACCACCTTCTGCGATACCCTGATGCAAGAAAACACGGTAAAGGGCATTGTGTGCCATGGCAAAGACGGTTTTTCCGCCTACTACGGCAAAGTAGTGGTAGACGCCACAGGTGACGGAGACGTTGCCGAAAAAAGCGGCGCCGCTTTTGTGCTGGGCAGAGAAACCGACGGCAAAATGCAGCCCGCTACCCTGATGTTCAAGGTTGGTGGCGTGGATATGGAACGCGCCGTATTTCCCGGCTCGTTTGAAACCAAGGTGCAAACGGAGAAGGGTGAGCTCCAAGCCCTTGCCGCAGAGCTGCTTCCCCCTCCCGCAGGCCACGTATTGCTTTACAAATCCACCATTCCCGGCATCGTCACCTGCAATATGACCAATGCAGGGGGCATTGACGGTACAAAAGCGGAGGACTTAACCAAAGCGGAAATCCTTTGCCGCAAGCAGATTCCTCCCATCATTGCTTTTTTGCGGGAATACGCCCCGGGCTACGAAAACTGCTATCTCATCGGCACGGCGTCGCTCATCGGCATTCGGGAAACCCGCCATTTCAGAGGTGAAAAAACCATCACCGAGCAAGACATTGCAGAGGCGGTACAGCATGAAGACTACGTGGTCTACGACGCCCACTTCAATTTCGACGTTCATAACATCACAGGAGCTGGACTGGACAAAACGGGATGCCAACATAACTTTACCCAAAAGAAGGGCTATACCATTCCCTACGGCTGTCTCTTGCCCGAAACAGTAGAAGGCTTACTGCTTTCCGGCAGAAATATTTCGGGCACCCACATGGCCCATTCCAACTTCCGCGCCATGCCCATTTGCGTGGGCATCGGTGAGGCGTGCGGGGTTGCCGCCGCTTTGTCGGTCAGCCAAAACCTGCCCCTTCGCCAAATCTCTCCCAAAGAGATCCGCCAAAAAATTGGCATATAATGATTGGAAATGAAGACGAAAGAAAAATAACGGTTTTTGGGAGAACAGGCAATACCCGGTGCCACGTCATCCATTCACCGTAACAAAACGAACAGAGCAAGAATAGAAGG
>JAZOBX010000237.1:0-4329 GCA_045596205.1 Eubacteriales bacterium
GGCGCTACCACCACTATCGCATCAATCAAGGGGCAGAGGACAAAGCTTCTGAGAGTATGATGCAGAAGAGGTTTGCCCAGCAAAGGGAGAAACTGTTTGGGGACGGAATTACCCATACGGGAACCGCTTCCGCCCGCCAGTATGATGGCAGTTGTGTGGGGATGAGTCATGCTACACCTCATTTTCTATGATAAACGTAATAGGCGATGAGTTTACGGAATACGCCGCCGTGTTCGGCGTCAGCCCCCTCGATCACCACACCGTCCCCTGAAAGCAGTTGGCTTGTGGTGACTTGGTCAACGGGGCAACGAAATACAATTTCGGAGGAAGCAAAAATAATCAGCACGCCGTCTCTGATAGAAATAGAGCCGCCACGCCCTACCACGTCGTCGTTATCCGCGCGACGTTCGGTGACATATTTAATGGCCATGCCATGCAACTCCAACACACGGTTTTTTTCTTTTCGCTTTTTAGAAAAAATGGAAAACACAACGCCCTCCCAAAAAATCAGTTATAATTCAGTATAGCACAAATAAAAAAAGAAAGCAAGGCGGAGGATTCTCCTTTCCGCACTTTTTTGCCAATTTTACAAAAAATACGGGAAGATTCTCTTTTTTCTGCAAAAACTTTGGTCAATATTTCCATATTTTGGCAAAAATATTTGTATGTCATTTATTCAACTTTTGCATTGAAAAACCAAAAAATATATGGTAAAATAAATGCACAAATTTGCCAAAAATTACCAATTTTACCAAAAAGGAGAAGAAAACATGGAAAAAAGCGAAAAAGTTTTGATTGCCGACGAAAGCGCTGACGTGCGGGAGATGATTCGCCATGAGCTGAGAGCGAGAGGCATTTCTGCCATTGAGGAGGCGTCTAATGGCGAAGAGGCGCTTGCCAAAATCGGAAGGACCCATCCGGATGTGGTGGTGTGTGACCTTTGGCTGTCTAAAATTGACGGCATTGGGCTCATCCGTACCGCAGGCAGAATGAGCTATGCGCCAGACGTCAAGCCCGCATTTATGCTTGTGTCGATGGCAAACAATCCGCAAATCTTTATGGAGGCAACCAATGCAGGGGCGGATCTTTGCGTGCTGAAGCCCTTTGACAGCAAGTCTCTGGCAGAGCATATTGAGTCTCTTGCAAAATCCAGAAAGGCAAGCCATCTTTCCCAACACGGCAAAGCTATTGCCGCACCCGATATTGAAACGCAAGTAACCAAAATCATCCATCAGATCGGTGTGCCCGCCCATATTAAGGGGTATCAGTATTTGCGCTGCGCTATTCTGATGGCCATTGAAGACAACGATATTATCAACTCTGTAACGAAGGTGCTGTACCCTTCTGTGGCAAAAAAATACGACACCACCACTTCCAGAGTAGAGCGCGCCATTCGCCACGCCATTGAGGTGGCTTGGGACAGAGGTGACATTGATACCCTCAACGCCTATTTTGGCTATACCATTCAGAACAACCGCGGGAAACCCACCAACAGCGAGTTTATTGCTATGATTGCCGATAATCTGCGGCTGAAATATAAGCTGTACGAATAAAATTTCCCTTGCTTTTCTGATGAATATAAGGTATAATGGAAATACCGATGTCAACGGAAAGGAACATTCATATGAATTTGAGAGAAAAGGCAACCTTTATTTCGGCTATGGGATGCCAAAGCGAAAAGGGAGACAGCACTCCCAGTAACCCTTGGCCCAACTTACAGCACAGTCTTGCCACAAGAAGAAGTCCTTTACCTGTTCAAAAAAATACATTTTTCGTCTTTCGTGATTTTCCCCTGCAGGAAATGCCGCTTTCCGCTACGGTTTGTGCTTCCGCTTTGGGGGTGTTTGAAATCTACCTGAACGGTCAGCGCGTGGGTGAGGACAGCGGATATGACGAAATGAAGCCCGGTCATACCGACTATCGCAAACGTGCGCTTTGCTATGCCTATGACGTGACAAATAAGCTGCAAGAAGGCGCAAACCGTCTGCTTCTGGTATGCGGGGGCGGTTGGTACAGGGGACGCATTGCTTTTGGCACTCACGAAGAAGAAGTGCCTGCGGTGATTGCTCTGCTTTCCATGCAGAAAGATCAAAATGAGACCGTTGAAATTGCCACCGACAAAGAGTGGAAAGCCGTATGGGACGGACCTATCGTATACAGTGACATCTGGGACGGAGAGCTGCAAGACCTGTCTCTTCCCTCCTACGAAACCCTTTCAGTGCCTTCTAGCCAAATGGCAAATGCCGTGGAGGCGGTAGAAATTGAGAAAAACATTCCTGTGACACCTCATATCGGTACACCGATTCGCTTGCGCCCAGAGCTTTCTCCTGCTGTGAAAAGTACTGTGATCTGGAGCGGTATAAAGGACAACGGCACGGACTTTGGAGAAATTGCCACGGTCTGCGAAAACCCTGCTTTTCCCTTTGCTCTGCGCCAAGGACAAGCCGTCTATTTTGATATGGGGCAAAACATGGTGGGCAGAGAGCATATTGTGATTCGCGGCAAGGCCGGCACCCACGTGAGCGTGATCTTTGGAGAAATGCTCAACGACAGCGGCGAAAAGGCAAGAGGCAACGACGGCCCCAAAAACTCTCTTTACACCGACAACTACCGTTCCGCCAAATCCAGAGGTGAATTTGTGCTGAGCGGTGACAAAAATGGTGACATTTGCACACCTTTGTTTACATTTTATGGGTTTAGATACTTCCAAATTGAGGCTGATGCCGAGATTGAGATTCTGGATGCAAAGGCTTTGGTGCTTGGCAATACCAATCGCGAGGTAGGCGAGCTTGTGACCTCAAATCCTGAGGTAAACCATCTGCTTTCCAACATTCGCTGGGGCCAAAGAGGCAACTATTTATCCATTCCCACCGACTGTCCGCAACGCGATGAGCGTCTTGGCTGGACGGGCGATACACAGATTTTCTGCCGCGCGGCGGCATACCAAGCAGACGTGCTGGGATTCTTCCACAAATGGATGCAGGACGTCAGAGACAGCCAGCGTGACAACGGCTCCGTGCCCGACGTAATTCCGCAGGTGAGAATTTTTGACAACAGAGATAGTTCAGCCGCATGGGGCGATGCTTGTATTGTCGTTCCATACAATATTTATCTCATGTACGGAGATCTTTCGCTTCTGGAAGAAAACATTGACATGATGCGGCGTTACATGGGCTGGCTGGCCGCCCGCGAGGGATATGTGGGCGCAGAAATCCGCTATAAGGACTGGCTTGCATTTGATCCCACGGACGACGACTATATTGCCAGAGTGTATTACGGCTACAATGCGCTTTTGATGGCAAAAATGGAAAAGGCTCTGGGGAACGCCAAAGAATCCGAAGAATATCTGGCACTCTACGGAAACATTCGTGAAGCCTTTGCAAAAAAGCATCTGGGCGAAGACGGTTTGCCCATTCAAAAGACCCAAACCGCCCTTCTGACCGCCCTTTACGTGGGCTTTATCAGCCCCGATAAGAAAGCCCAAGCGGTCAAGGAGCTGAGAGACAAAATTATCCAAAACGGCTACCGTCTCAGCACGGGCTTTGTGGGCACGGGTTGGCTGTGTCAGGCGCTGAGCGCTTGCGGCGAGGACGGATTGGCCTATTCCCTGCTCCTCCAGACAGATTGCCCCTCATGGCTCTATAGCGTTCGTCAAGGGGCTACCACTATTTGGGAGCGTTGGAATTCCTATACCTTAAAAGACGGTTTTGGGGATGTGAGCATGAACTCCTTTAACCATTACGCTTACGGCGTGGTGGCAGAATGGATGTATCGCTTTATGGCAGGTATTGAAGCAGATATTGACGCTCCCGGCTTCCGCCACATCATCCTGCAACCCCGTCCCGATGCGCGCACGGATGCAGAAATGCCCAAGGGCCAGGAACGCATCGCCCACGTAAGGGCTAAGTTTGAGTCTCCCGTAGGCACAATTGAAAGCGGCTGGAAAATGGATGAGGACTTCCTCTACATACTCAAGCTGCCCAAAGGCGCTGATGCCACTTTGTATTTGCCTTTGTTTGGTCAGGCAGAATACCAGATGAACGGCGAAACCATCCCTGTCGATAAGATAGAAAACGGCTGTGCCGTCGTTGCGCTGAGCGAGGGAAGTTATATCTTTGTAGTGAAACGCGCATAACGCTCTAATTTTCATACCAAGCGCCCGTTTGCCGATGTCAGCAAACGGGCGCTAAGATTTTTTTGAAAAAATGCTGTCATTTGCAAAAAATCTCTTGCTTTTGCGTTTTTTTTATGATAAAATAGGCAAGGTTCCTTCCCCAAATCAAACATAAACCGTATTTACACGGAGAAGTACTCAAGTGGTCGAAGAGG
>JAZOBX010000238.1:0-1975 GCA_045596205.1 Eubacteriales bacterium
CGTTGGCAAGGAGGTTGAACATATTGGCGATTTCGCCGGATTCCACCTGCGGCGCGGCAAAGTAGACCGTACCCTTGGATGCGTCACAGACGATGGAAACCGTCACATCAGACGCGGTGGTGACGGGCAAAGATTCGTCACGGCTGAACGGGAAGGTGACATACACGCGCTCCCAGCCGTTTGCAAAGGTGTTCATCTCTCTCGCGGCGGTGGTGTCCTTGATTCCTTCGCTCTCGTAGACGTTCGTGCCGTCGGTCACGCGCAGGAACGCGCCCTTTTTGCCGTCCGGAACAGTCAGGCCGGTGGTTTTGACATATACGGAGAAGGTATATTTTCCGCTCTTGAACAGCTTGGCCTGAGAGGTGGATTTGAATTCGCCCGCGCCCTTTTTGACCAGTTTTGCACTGCGCATGGCAAGACAGGTGACGGAGGAATCGATGGAATAGGTGTCAGAGCCGTATTCCTTGGTCTGCGTCCAGTTGGTCTTGAAATCCGTGTTCACAAGGCGGTTGACAACGGCTCTGCGGACGCGGCCCTGGGAGCTCGGCGTGTTTTCAATTCCGCTGTCATATTTTGTACCAGAAGTATACCACATCTCATCGTTTACGTCTACCACATTTCCGGAAGAATTGAAGTGATCGGAATTGAGGGACAGAAAATACCCACGGCGCGAGGCTGTGGGCGGTCTTTTGCATTAGTACTTAAGTATGAATTTAGAAATTTTTGCCTGATTCTCTCGCGTTACTGGTACCGATTCGTAAAGTAACTCGAATTGATATTTTGTTCTTTTGTAGCCAGGCATTCAAGAATGGCTGTTTTTTGTATATTTCTTTATTCTTTTTAGTGAAAACCATCTCTGATTCATTATTCGGATTGAGAGACGTTTATTTGGTATGCCATAGAGCCAGAACCCGACCATCTTCTCCATGAATAATAATATTTGGTACTCCACCGAGATAATAAGCCGGTAACGTCCCCGTGATAAACCATGCATCATGTTCTTTGTCGTAAAATACTATATACGGTTTTTTATTCTCCACAGACTCTCCATAAACTTTCCTAAAGATATCCCCTGCCTTTTCAACTGCTGTATTTTCACTTTTTATCTCACCTAATACTATATCCGTTGCGTATTCTTCTATATAAATGCTGTAATCAGACAAATTAAAGGTATCTGTGCTATTCATATCATATATTTCTCCTGATACTATATCCGTTGCGCATTCTTCTGAGCGAATATTGTGATTTAACCAGTCAAATCCATCTTCGCTATCAATTTTGTCAAGCCTAACAAATAATGCCCCAACGCATACTATCAATAAAATAGCCGTTACTGCTACTATATCTTTCATAATGTTACTCCATTTCAGACCATTTTGGATGGTTTGGATCATGTGGTATATCATCAAAAAGTATTAAATCATAGACGCATGATGGGTCATATTTCAGTAACATACCTCCCGGAGTAGCAACGTAGATAGGAATTGATAATTGTCTTGCTACGTCACGATCTTGTGGTGAGAACTGATCTACTGCATAATCAATATTATAGGCACTATGAGTATGCAGTACAGCAACATGTTCTTCTGAATTTTGGGGAAATGGAACCCTAACATGGTTCATTTCTCCTCTTATAGGTTCAGTATAGGTGAAGTACGTTATAGGTAAATCAATACGTGTTTTTTTATGAGTGTTAAACGACCACCATAAAAATTTCTTTTTTTCTTCAACAGTCACATAATAGGCTTCATTGACAGTCACAGAATACATAGCTGAAGCATATTCTCTGTTTTCCTTTATTGACTTCATGTTTATGTACACTGCAAAATCCCTTGCCGCTTCATCCATTGTTGCAAACAAATCTCCTGGTTTTTGCCCATTATGATCAATTTTCATAATTGGACTGTTTAGACAATATGTATATGCGTTTACCCCAATAATTCCAAGTGTTGTATTTATTCTGTGATCCTCATTT
>JAZOBX010000239.1:0-6207 GCA_045596205.1 Eubacteriales bacterium
TGTAGTCGTCGGGCGATACCTGACAGGAATAGAGATAACTGCCATCCACAATAATGAGCTCGTGAACGATTCCGGACTCTCCGCAACCGGGGCAGGTGGAGGTGACATCTTCATGGGCATGGTCACCTTGGCAGATGGGAAGACCGCATACGTGACAAGGATAGTGGTCGCCGCCGTCGCAACGGTAACCGCCGCATCCCGTACATTCAAGATGGTCAGCGTCAGCGGCTTCGCAGATATAGTGGCCGCAGGCAAGTGTTTCGTGGGTGGCACCGATTGTGCCGCAGGCGGGGCAACTGACGATGGGCGCGCCGCAGTTGCTGTGGTCAACGTCGGGTTGGCAGAAGAAGTTGCCGCAGTATCCGCATCTGTCGTGGTTGCCCGGGATGGCATAGCAGTGGCCGCAATCCATTTGCCAATGCTCTTCTGCAGTGCCGGAGCCGCCGCAGATGGGACAATTTTCACCATCAGGTCCTGCCTGGCAGGAATAGCTGCCGTCTTCCAGACGTTCGTGGACGATACCTGCTTCACCGCAACCGGGGCAGCTGTAGTCGTCGGGCGATACCTGACAGGAATAGAGATAACTGCCATCCACAATAATGAGCTCGTGAACGATTCCGGACTCTCCGCAACCCGGGCAGGTGGAGGTGACTTCTTTATGACTGTGGTCGCCTTGGCAAATGGGTTGACCGCAGATAAAGCAGGCGTAGTGGTCGCCACCGTCACAGCGATAACCGCCACAACCTGTACATTCCATGTGATCGCCTTCCGCTACGCAGATGTAGTGACCGCAAGAAAGTTGGTCATGTGTTCCTCCAATAGTGCCGCAAGCGGGGCAATGATTTTCATTTTGACATTCATCGTGGTTGCCTTGGCACAGGAAAATCCCACAAATTACGCAGGGCTCGTGGTTGCCGCCTTGACAAATGTAGGTAAAGCATCCGGGGCATTGGTGATGATACCCCTCCTCGCAGGCTTGGTGAGTACAGTCTAAGAATTCGTGACCGCCTTCACAGAGATAGCCGTTTCCGCAGGCAAAGCAGATACCGTGGGGGCCGCTGTCACATACTCTATGCCCACATTCAATGACATCGTGGGAAGCGCCGTCACAGAGGTAACCTTCACAGGTGGGGCATTCGCCGTGTTCGCCCTTCTCGCAGGCTCTGTGTCCACAAGGCATTTCCTCATGGTTGCCGATCGAAAGGGCTTCTCCACAGACGTGGCAATACGTAGAGTCATGGGTATGGTCGTTACCGTCGCAGAGATAGCCGTCGCAATCGGGGCATTCTCCGTGAGCGCCTACAGAGGCATCACCGCCGCAGATGAGACACTTGACGGGTTCGACGACGGTAGGACGGACATGGGTGGAAAGGACGGTGATATATTTGGTGTTGCTACCGCTGATGTAGATCAGGTAGCCTGTGATTTCATACACTTGGCCGTCTTCAAAGGCGTCACCGTTGGGCACAAGCGACACCATAGCACCGTCCAGACCTTCAATGGCAATATTCAGATAGTTACCGCTGACGGTGATGGGGGCGGTGAAGGTAATGTAGGCACCTTGGGTGAAGTTTTGGAGCTGTGCCACAAAAAAGTCTTTATCTGCCTGTGTACCGTAGATCGGTTGATTCAGCTCATTATTTTGGCTTAGTCGTTCAATGGACTGCACGGATTTCAGCTCGGAAATGTTGCAGTAGGTGACTTTGGTACCAACAACCTTCGCTTCGTCACCAATGACAAGCCCATGTTCCATTTGAGCATACACATAGAGATAGTTACCGCTACTGTCGGTAAGCAGGAAGCTGGTGGGGGCTATGGCGCAAACGATGCCTTTTACGGAATAGACCGCGTTTTCCACACCGCTCAGCACCTCGGGGATGGTGGCGGTGATAGGGCCTGCAGAAGCTGCATGATAGGTAACGGGAGCGCTGTATTCACTGTCACGAAAGGCAACGCTTCCGCTGACAGCCATAACGGAAATGGACTCGCCGTCGCTGAGCTGTACGGAGGTTTTGGTAGTGGATTTGGGTTCGCCGCCGTCAATGATATAACGGTAGTTGGCGGCATTTTCCACCTCGTTCCAGCTTGCAAGAGCGTGTTCGGAAACAGAGACGGTGGGAATTTGCAGTTGGGGGGCTACCGTGGTGGTGGGGGTGCCCGTTGTGGTGCTATCAGATGGAGTGGTGTTTCCGCAGGAAACGAGAGCAAGCATCACAAACAAGAATACCAGCAAAAGAGAGACTTGTTTTTTCATAACTTTCCTCCAAATGTGATTTTTGGGAAACTACACAAGGAAAACGCAGATAAAAACGAAAATGTGAACGATTTATTTCCTTGTTATATGTTCATTATACAAATACTCAATGAAAAAGTCAAGGGAATTTGTGTAATTTCACCCATTTTCACCCATACGCTTTAAGAACAAAGGATAAAGTAATAGCAGCGTTTTGTAAATAATTATTTGCATATTTGGATTTTTCGCTGTAAAACAAGCAAAGCTTAAAGCTGTTTTGGTGATGAATTTAAAAAATTAGGTGGGGGTTTTGGTAAAATGACAAAAAAGTGGTCTGCCGTAAAGCATTTACGGCAGACCGTTTTGTTTTTTTAGGAAATATAAGGAATACTCAGGGATTTCAAACTTAGTGAGACATCAGAATTGCCCAGATATAGGCGGGGACGTATACGGGTCTGCCGCCGTCGGGGCCGCAAAGAGTACCGTCTGCAAAGAAAATATACTGCGCAGGTTCTGTGCGGATATCTTCCCATGTGTACCACTCGGAGCTTTCCTTCATGGCTTCAAAAAGTTCATGATGGCGGTAGGACTCGGTATAGAAGTTGCCTTCTTCATCAAAGTAACCTGTCCATGTGATGCTCATAGCAAACTCTTTGGTGGCATCCTCACGGAGATAATAGGTGGCAGTAAAGGTGTTCCCTTCTCCAATGCAGATTTCATATTTCCATTCAACGGGTTTTTCCTGCACAGGATAGAAAAGAATCTCACCGTCCACAATTTCCCACGTGCCGATTTCTACCACATCGTCTCCTGTTGCCACGTAGGTCGTCTCATACTGGGGGTAAGTGACGATTTTGTCACAGATACAGCGGCACGTACGGATATTACATTCGGAACAGAAGGGGTGGATGATATTCTTTTCTCCGCAAGCAGGGCAACGCTCTGTAAAGCGGGGCGTAGCATAGAGAGCAACGATTTGGATATTCTCACCCACACGGTGGGCATAGCCACGCTCAGAGGTGAGGCAATCACCGTAGTTGTCAAGGTCGGCAAGCTCGGCAGGATCTTCAATATTACCGTTAAATACAAACCATCCCACAAATACCACTCCTACACCCTCTTCGGGAGCAATCATAGGCAGATAGGTGTCTTTTTGCAGCGTGTCCTGATAGTGGTTCTCCATAGAATAGTGAGCGCCATCGACAGTAAAGGTAAGGTTGGGGGTACTGATGCTCACGGCAACGGTGCTGTTTTCATTCTGCTTTTCTTCAAAAACGGCAATAATTTCGTAGCCAAATTCTGCGTTGTAGACAAACTGGGGTATATCATGAATCAGCTCTGTAGGTACACCGTCCACGGCTATGTACCATCCTACAAAATTGTAATTGGATTCATAGCCTTCTACAAGTTCAAACCAGCGCTTCATTCCGCCGTTGACTTGGGCAGAAAAGATACGGTTTTGGTTGTATTCTTCGGTAAATCCGTCAAAGTCGGTTTTAAACGATGCATCAATCTTGTTGGTATAGACTTTCAGCTCTTGCATATGGTTATGGTCAAGACCGTCACAGTAGTAACCGCCACATTCGTAGCAATACTCATGGTTCCCTTCCTCGCAGGCTTTGTGACCGCAGTAGAGTTCATAGTGCTGTTCAAGGCAGAGGTATCCGCCGCAGGCTTCGCATGGGCTATGGTCACCGTAGCTGCAGGCGAGGTGGTTGCAAGGGAGCAAAGAGTGGTCACCCACGCAAAGGTGATTCCAACAAGTGTAGCAGATGCCGTGGTCTTCTTCATTTATGATGACTTCTCCGCAGTAGTCGCAAATTGCGATGCTTGAGACAGAGGTGGAAATCATATTGATGAGACGGTAGCCGTTTTCTTCCTCGGAAACGTGGAGAGCGTAGCCTGTGACCACATAGGTGGCGCCGTGGGTCAGATCATCAAGCATGGCGTTTTCGTAGACGATCAGCACGGAGGCGTTTTCAAGACCTTCCACGATGAATTCAAATCCACCCCAGTCGCTGTTGAGACGGCCTGTAAAACGGATATACTCCACCTCCGCGAAGCTTTCGGTCATACTTTGGAGATATGCCACGTCAGCAATTTGGGGTTGGGGATGCTCGTAAGCAATGGAGTCGCTGATACGGTAGGCGTCGGTGACAGATGCCAGAACGGGCATACCGAAATCCATGTATTTTGTGCCAACAACACCGATTTCCTGGCCGATGGAAAGGCCTTCTGCATAGAAATAGATATGGGCGTAGTTGCCGTTGGCGTCGGTGAGGAGAATCGTGTCAAGACCGATGGCGGCTACATAGCCTTCTACGGTATGCTCCACCTCAAGTGCGCCATTTAAGAATCGGAGGATAGAAGTGTCGGTGGTGCAAGGATCTCTGTGGGCAGGGTCGCAAAGGAATACGCCGCAGATAGAGCAGGGGGCATGATCACCGCTTTGGAAGGAACAGTGCCCGCAATCCATTTCAAAGTGACCTTCTATGCAAAGATACCCTTGACATTTTTCGCAGAGGCTGTGGTTGCCAGACTCGCAGGCGAGGTGGCCGCAAGCGAGCCCACGGTGGTCACCCTGACAGCGATAATTCTGACACGCAGGGCAGATGTCATGTTCGTCGGGCTCACAGTAACCGTGACCGCAGGGGCGCTGGGAGTGGTCTTGGTATTGGGTTTGGCAGAAATACGAGCCGCAGTATTCACAGCGTTCGTGGTCACCCGGCTCGCAGGCATAGTGGCCGCACCCAAGTGAGGAGTGATCGGGGTACTCACCCTGGCAGGCGTGGTGGAGATGACATTCCAGTTCATGGTGATCACCCACACAGCGCGAGGTAAGGCAGTATTCGCAGAGCCCGTGGTCACCGCCATGGCATACGAAGTGACCGCAGGCAAGCCTATCGTGGTCACCTGCCTCGCAGGCATAGTGACCGCATTCCCTTCTTTCATGGTCGCCTTCGCTGAGCGCATTGCCGCAAGTGGGACATAACTCTATAGGGGTATGGGTATGGTCATTGCCGTTGCAGACGTATTCGTAGCATTCGGGGCAAATGCTGTGGTCACCGCCTACGCAGGCACGGTGGCCGCATTCGCGTAATTCGTGTCCGCCCGCGCAGAGGAAACCGCCGCAGTTGTCGCAGACACCGTGGGGGCCGCTTTCGCAGGCTCTGTGGCCGCATTCTATGACATAGTGGGATGCACCGTCACAAAGGTAACCTTCACAGGAGGGGCACTCTCCGTGCTCACCTGTGGCACATTGTCTGTGTCCGCAGGGCATTTCGGTATGGTCACCGTAGCAGAGATAGTTGCCGCAGGTGGAGCAAGCGTAATGGAGACCGCCCTGGCAATGAAGATGTCCGCAGGGACGGGGATCGTGGGCGCCTTGGCAGAGATATCCGTTACAGGTAGTGCAGGGCCGGTGGTCACCAAGCTGGCAGGCGGTATGTCCGCAGGCAAGGGTTTCATGGCTACCTTGGCAAAGGTACCCCTGACAGTTGGGGCAGGTGTAATGTTCGCCCGGCTCGCAGGCTCTGTGTCCGCAAGGCATTTCCCCGTGGTCTCCCATAGAAAGGTCACCGTTACACACGGGGCAATTCTCAACGGCATGGGTATGATCGTTGCCGTCGCAGTAGGGTAAGTAGCAAATGGGGCAGATTTCGTGATTGCCCACGGTGCTGTCACCGCCACAATGGGGGCAGTTTTCTACTACAGGGATATGGGAGTGGTCACTACCGTCGCAAAGATAGCCGTCGCAATCGGGGCATTCGGTATGGTCACCGCTTTGGCACAACTTATGACCGCAAGGCAGGGCATCGTGGTTACCGCGACAGAAGTATCCACCGCAATCGGGGCAATGTTGGTGGTTCCCTTCTTCACAGATGGCGTGACCACAGTCAAGGGTGTGGTGTTCGCCTTGGCAGAGGTAATTCTGACAAATAGCGCAGGGGGTATGTTCGCCAGGCTCGCAGTAT
>JAZOBX010000240.1:0-1765 GCA_045596205.1 Eubacteriales bacterium
CAGAAGCGATGCGGAAAACGTAGAGGTACAGCGCTACGGCGAGCCCGTGATTCCCGATTTTGACATCCCCTACCACGCCGACATTATGGACCGCTTTGACGGTCTGGATCTGGACAGTGCTCGCAAGGTGGCAGGCAACGGCTTCTACTACTTGATGGGTGACATTGCCCGTCTCCACTCCGCTGTCATCTCCTACGCCCGCGATTTTATGATCGACAGAGGCTTTACCTACTGCATTCCTCCCTACATGATCCGCGCCAACGTGGTGACAGGGGTGATGAGCTTTGCAGAAATGGACGCTATGATGTATAAGATTGAAGGCGAAGACCTGTATCTCATCGGCACCAGCGAACACTCCATGATCGGTAAATTTATCGACACCATTATTCCCGAAGAGCAACTTCCCCATACCCTTACCAGCTACTCCCCCTGCTTCCGCAAGGAAAAAGGCGCTCACGGTATTGAAGAAAGAGGCGTGTACCGTATCCACCAGTTTGAAAAGCAGGAAATGATCGTGGTCTGCAAGCCCGAAGAATCTCCCATGTGGTTTGATAAGCTCTGGCAAAACACCGTGGACCTGTTCCGCTCTTTGGATATTCCCGTCCGCACTCTGGAATGCTGTTCGGGTGACCTCGCAGATCTGAAGGTCAAATCCGTAGACGTGGAAGCATGGTCTCCCCGTCAGCAAAAATACTTTGAGGTGGGCAGCTGCTCTAACCTGGGCGACGCCCAGGCAAGACGTCTGAAAATCCGTGTCAGCGGCAAAGACGGCAAATACCTTGCCCATACCCTCAACAACACCGTTGTCGCGCCTCCCCGTATGCTGATTGCTTTCCTTGAAAATAACCTTCAGGCGGACGGCTCTGTCCGCATTCCCGCCGCTCTCCGTCCTTACATGGGTGGCAAGGAAGTCATCTATCCTAAACACTAATCAAAACCAAATCCTAAATAAAAGAAGCCAACCCCCTGCCGTTTTTGGCATTTTCGGGGGTTGGCGCTACCAAGAGAAAGGAGAGCAAAATGCAAGAACAACACCAAAGAACCGCAATGCTGCTGGGCGAAGAAGCGGTAAATAAACTGTCTTCTGCCAAGGTGGCTGTGTTTGGCGTAGGCGGTGTGGGTGGCTATGCCGTGGAAGCTCTTGCCCGTTGCGGCGTGGGGCAAATAGATCTCATTGACAGCGACAAAGTCAGCCTTTCCAACCTTAACCGTCAGATTATCGCTCTCCACAGCACCGTAGGGCAATATAAAGTGGAGGTGGCAAAAGCCCGCATCCATGATATTAACCCTAAGATTCTGGTCAATGCTTTTCCTGTGTTTTATCTGCCCGACACCGCCTGCCAATTTGACCTGTCGCAGTACGACTATATCGTTGATGCCATTGATACGGTAGAGAGTAAGGTGCATCTGATAGAGCAAGCTCATCTATCGGGCACCCCCATTATCTCTTCTATGGGCGCAGGCAACAAGCTTGACCCTACTGCATTTGAAATTGCCGACATTTCCAAAACCGCCGTCTGCCCCTTGGCAAAGGTCATTCGCACCCGCCTCCGTGCCAAAGGCATCAACCACTTGAAGGTGGTCTACTCCAAGGAACGCCCCATGCCCCCCAAAACCGACGGCGAAGGCAAACCCGTCCCCGCCAGCATTGCCTTTGTGCCCTCTGTGGTGGGCCTTATCATCGCAGGCGAAGTGGTGGCAGATCTCACAGGGGTTCGCTCTCTTGGCCTTGGCGGATAAATAAAAATCCCCCCGTAAAACGGGG
>JAZOBX010000241.1:0-4037 GCA_045596205.1 Eubacteriales bacterium
AATTGCGGTGGGCTTGCGCCACTTCCTCGTCATAGACCTCGCTGAGCCAGTAGTTGGCGGTAACGGCGCCGGAGTTAGAGGGAATCAGACCGCCCACGGAATAGGTGACGGTGGAGTTTTCTTTGACGCGCCAGTCAAGGGCTTTTACGTAGCCGTTGACGGTTTCTTTATAGTCCAGCAGGGTGGCTTTGACGGTACGAAGTCTTTCTCTTTGCTTACGGTAGAGAATGTAGGATTTGGCAACGGATTCGTAACCGCCTTTGGAAAGGACGGCTTCTACGCTGTCTTGTATATCTTCTACGGCAACATATCCGTCTTTGATCTTGGGAAGAAAGTCTGAGGTGACCTTCAGCGCAAGAAAATCAATGATGTTGTCGGTATATTCTGTGTTGGTGGCTTCAAAAGCCTTTTTCATGGCACCTGCAATTTTGCTGATGTCAAAAGCGACGATCTCGCCGTCTCTCTTAATGATCTGATACATGATTTCCTCCTTAAATAATTTTTAAACTCCTCTTAATTTTGCATTTGGTACGAATTTTTGCACCGTGAGCAGAAACTGCTCCATTTCCTCACCCGAAAAGGGTGAGAGTCCCTCGGGGGAAAGCACCCTTTCTGAGGGGACGTAGGACTGGAGATAGTAGGCTTCCGCTCCCTTAAGCCACTCCGCCATTGCCAGCACGTCCGCTTCTCTGTGGATGCCGCGGACAAGGGTGGTGCGGAATTCATGGGGGATGCCGCTTTCCCAAAGCAATGCTTTGGTTTGCTCTATGGCAGAGAGAGAAAAGTGAGGGCAGCCTACGGCTTTCCCATAGGTGGCAGGGGCGTTTTTAATATCCATTGCCACGTAGTCCAGAAGCTGTTTTGCCATAAGGTCCGCCAGGTGATGGGGGTTCGTGCCGTTGGTATCTAATTTAACCAGATAGCCAAGGTCTTTTACCTTTTTCAGAAAGTCCGACAGGTCAGAATGGAGAAGGGGCTCGCCCCCCGTGACCACCACGCCTTCCAGAATGCCCTTTCGCTTGGCTAAAAACTCCATCACTTCGGCTTCCTCGATGGTCTGAATAGGGTCATTTTCAAGCACCAAAGAGCCGTTATGACAAAAAGGACAGCGGAAATTGCATCCCGCTGTAAACACGATGGAGGCCACCTTTTCAGGAAAATCCAAGAGGGTCAGTTTTTGCAATCCTGCGATTATCACCCTGGTACCTCCTTTTTTGATGAGCGTTACAATTTTACCATATCTTGTGTTTGATGTCAAGGGAAAAAACAAAATCTTGTATTTTTGGAGACTTTCACAAAAATTCGTATCTTTTTTTAAGCAATTCGGTCAAGGTGATAAATGTATGGATTTTTCTTTTTGCCAAGCTTTGGCAAAATGGGTTTTGGCTTTGGGGAAAATGTATAAAACAACCAAAAAACGGGGGCTTTTTTCTCCCTTGTGATTTTGCTCAAATCTGTTGACGGAAAGATGACGCACATGATAAAATAAATGTGTATATTTTTTCTAATAAGAAGTAGAAAGGTGATAATATGAACATTATCGTTTGTATCAAGCAAGTGCCCGGAACCACCCAGGTGGAAGTGGATCCTGTCACGGGTGTGCTGAAGCGCGACGGCGTTGCCAGTAAAATGAATCCCTACGACCTGTTTGGTCTGGAAGCGGCGTTTCGCATCCGCGAAGAGGTAGGCGGCACGGTAACTGCCCTCTCCATGGGGCCAGCGCAGGCCACCGCTTCTCTGCTTGAAGCAGTATATATGGGGGCTGACAAGGGGATGCTGCTCTCCGACAGGAAGTTTGCCGGGGCAGACGTACACGCCACCAGCTACGCCATTACATGCGGCATTGAAAAACTGGGGCATTATGACCTGATCATCTGCGGCAAGCAAACCACCGACGGCGATACGGCGCAGGTAGGCCCTGAGACGGCAGAATGGCTGGGGATTGACCATGCCACCAACGTTTGTGAAATCAACAAAGTGGAAGAAGGCGGCATTACCGTTACCTTCCAGCTGGACGGCTGCGTGCAGACCCAGAAAATGCAATTTCCTTGCCTGATTACCGTGGAAAAAGACGCTTTTACCCCTCGCTTGCCTTCTTATAAGAGAAAAACTGCCTATAAAGCGGAGGATTGCATCACCGTATGCACCGCGGCAGACCTGCCCAAGCTTGACGAGTCTCTTTGCGGTCTGAAAGGCTCTCCCACCCAGGTGGAACGCATTTTCCCGCCTGAAAAAAATGACGGGAAGCAAACCTTTGAAGGGGATGCGGATACACTTGCCTCCTCACTTCTGGGACTGCTCAAAGATAGAAAATTTCTGTGAGGTAAGATATGGGACTTTTGATTCATCAAGATAAAATAAACGAGCAGGCGGCAGGGCAACTCATATCCCTTTGCCCTTTTTCCGCCATTACCTACGAAAACGGAAAGCTTGCCATCAGCTCTGCCTGTAAGATGTGTAAAATGTGCGTAAAGAAGGGGCCTGCGGGCGCAATTACCTTTGAAGAGGACGCACCCAAGGTGACTTGCGACAAATCCCTTTGGCGGGGCATTCTGGTGTTTGCCGAGCAAAGAGAGGGCAAGGTGCATCCTGTGTCGCTGGAGCTGGTAGGCAAAGCCAGAGAGCTGGCAAAGGTTACGGGGCATCCCGTATATGCCCTGCTGATTGGACACGGCATGAAAGAGGCGGCAGAGGAATTGCTTTGCTACGGTGTGGACCGTGTGTTCGTTTATGACGATATCCGCCTCCGCGACTTTGTGATCGGACCTTACGCCAACGCCTTTTGCGATATGATAGACAAGGTAAAGCCTTCTTCTATTCTGGTAGGGGCGACGGTGCTTGGACGTTCTCTTGCGCCCAAGGTGGCGGCGAGATGCCATGCAGGGCTGACCGCAGACTGCACCATTCTGGAAATGAAAGAAAATACAGACTTAGTACAGATCCGTCCTGCCTTTGGCGGCAACATTATGGCGCAGATCGTGTCTCCCGATACCCGTCCGCAGTTTTGCACCGTGCGCTATAAAATCTTCTCTGCGCCTGAAAAATCCCAGCCCCACGGCAAGGTGGAGCAGATGCAAATGGCAAAAGAAGGATTTTCCAGCCGCACAGAGGTAGTGAAGGTGGTACCTCGCTCTCTTGACACCGATATTTCCGATGCGGAAATCATTGTGGCGGTGGGCAGAGGCGTGAAATCCAAAGAGGATATTGCCTTGGCAGAGACGCTGGCAGATGCCCTTGGGGCGCAGATGGCTTGCACCCGTCCTTTGGTGGAGGCAGGTTGGTTTGATGCCAAGCAGCAAATCGGCCTTTCGGGCAGAACGGTGAAGCCGAAGCTGATATTTGCCATCGGCATTTCGGGTGCGGTGCAGTTCACCGCAGGGATGCGTTCCTCTGACGTGATTATTGCCATTAACCAAGACAAAAATGCGCCCATTTTTGACGTGGCGCACTATGGGTTTGTGGGAGATCTGTATGAAATCCTACCCCGCCTATTAAAAGAAGTACAGGAGGGCAACTGATCGTGTATCATCAAATGACAGACGCTGATATTTTGGCTTTGAAAGAGCTTGTTGCTCCCGACAGAGTGCTTTCGGGCAAAGAAATCAGCGAGGACTACAGCCATGACGAGCTGGGCGGTATTGAAGCCTTTCCCCATGCGCTGGTAAAGGTAGAGACCACCGAGGAAGTGGCGGCGGTGATGAAATATGCAAGTAAGCATCACATTCCCGTGGTTGCCAGAGGCAGCGGTACGGGGCTTGTTGGCGCGGCAGTGGCGCTTCACGGCGGCATTATGATCGAGATGCGGGGCATGAACCGCATTTTAGAGCTGGACGAAGAAAACCTGACGGTGACCGTGGAAAGCGGCGTTTTGCTTATGGAGCTGGCGGCCTTTGCCGAAGAACACGATTTTCTCTATCCCCCCGACCCCGGTGAAAAGTCTGCCACCATTGGCGGGAACATTTCCACCAATGCAGGGGGCATGCGCGCGGTGAAATACGGCGTGACACGTGACTACGTACGCGGACTGACGGTGGTTT
>JAZOBX010000242.1:0-1768 GCA_045596205.1 Eubacteriales bacterium
TGCAAAAGACTAAGAGATTTATTGCGATTGTAAAATCAAGAGCATAAAAGGGTGGTTTTATGCCAGGTTGGCTTCAATGGAAGCGGCGAGGGTGCCGATTTTTTGAGCGATGCTGGCGAGAGCGCCGTCTTCAAAGGGAGAAGGAAGGGCTGCATCTTTGACAAGCTGAGGGAAGGATTTCTGGCCGCCTGTACGCACGAAGTCAAGGTAACGGGCAAAAGCATCGGCATAATCCTCTCTGGATGCCACAAGGAAAGACAGCGCCACGGTCTGGGCAAGGCAATAGTCAATATAGTAGAACGGCATTTCTTAGATGTGCATCTGGTATTGCCAGCGGGTGCCTTCTGCAAGATAGGGCAGGCCTGTGTAGTCCAGGTGAGGACGGTATTTGGCTTCAAGGTCGCGCCAGACGCCTTTTCGCTGGGCGGGAGTGTATTCGGGATGCTCGTAGACGATATGTTGGAATTCATCAACGGCAACGCCGTAGGGGATAAAGCAAAGAGAGCTGAGCAGGTGCTTATAGAAATAGTTTTCGGTTTGGTTTCCAAAGAACTTGTCCATATATCTCCAAGAGAAAAATTCCATGCTCATGGAATGGCATTCAGCTGTTTCCATACCGCCAATGCCTACATCCATATTGCCCTCTTTGAAAAGGAAATAATCAGCCAATGCATGGCCAAATTCATGGGTGAGGACGTCCACGTCTCCGCTGGAGCCGTTGAAGTTTGCCAAAATAAAGGGTTGCTTGTATTTGGGGAAGGTAGTGCAGTATCCGCCGCCCCATTTGCCTTCTCTGGCATCTACGTCAAAGGCTTCATTTTCTTGCATGGATGCCATAAATGCGCCCACTTCGGGGTGCATATCGTCATACATTTCAGCGGCGGCGGCAAACATACCTTCTTTGGAGAGTTTGGGTGCAGGGGCTTCGCCTGCGGTGAAAATATCGTTGTCAAAGAAAGCAACGGTTGCCACGCCCAGTTTGCGAGCCACTTCCTCTTTGATAGCAGAAATCACAGGCACCAGGTCTTTTGCTACATTTTCTCTAAACACCGCAACGGTTTCTGCATTGTAATCAAGGCGTCCCATACGGTAGTAGCCAAGTTCCACATAGTTTTTATAGCCCATTTTCTGCGCCATGGTATGGCGGATGGCAACAAGGTCATCGTAGAACTTATCCAGGACTTCCCCGTTTTCTGCCAAGGCTTTGTCAATGGCGACAGCCGCTCGTTGACGAACGGAGCGGTCGGTGTCCTCAAGCTTACCTCTTGCAACAGACAGGGGCATGACTTCGCCATCGATTTCCACCTTCATGGCAGACATGAATTTGGTGTATTCGGTGACAACAGCATTTTCTTTTTGCATATCTTCGGTAATACACGGCGCAAAGGATTTCTTCGCCACCTCATACCCAAGGAAAATGCGGGGATTCATCAGTTTTTCCAAATCTTTGCGATAGGGAGAGGTGAGCATCATATCCGCAACCTTTGTCAAAATATCGGCAAAGAGGGGACCCACTTCATCGTAATATGCCATCTCCGCTTGATAGAATTCGCTATTGGTATCAAGTGAAAAACGATTATAACTCAAGGCAGAAGCCGTTTCGTATTCAATGGACATTTCATCGATGATTTTTTTGGCTTCAATGACTTCCTCTGCATTGGTGGCGGCACCAAACGCCACCTCAAATCTATCGAAAGCGGCTTGGGCTTCTTCAACGGTATATCTCACGTAGGGTATATCTTTGACTTTCATTGTTCGTCTCCTTTAT
>JAZOBX010000243.1:0-2005 GCA_045596205.1 Eubacteriales bacterium
TTTGCGACAAAGGCGGTAGAGACAGGATGCGCGAAGCCAAAACAGCAGGTTTGAGTTCACCCGATGAAGCCAGTAGGCTGAGGGTTTGGTGAAAAGCAAGGCTAAGGGGCATTTTGCGAATGCGGGGCGGTTCAATAAATCGCTCTCCCACATACAGTTCAATAATAGCAATGGCGCGGAGCAAATCCCAAGGAATCAGGTGAGGCAAGGTTTCGCCCGGGAGTGGTTGCTCTTCCCTCAACAGCATGATCATTTCGGGAGAGGCGTCTCGTCTGCCTGATCTTCCCAATCGCTGCAAAAATGAAGATACGGTGGTAGGGGCGCCCATTTGCGCTACCCTATCCAGTTTACCAATATCAATGCCAAGTTCCATGGTAACCGTTGCGCAGGTGACTGCACGCGGAAGCGTTTCATCCTTCATTTTCAGCTCCGCATCTTCTCTTAAAGAAGCAGAAAGATTACCGTGGTGAATGAGAAAAACGTCATCTTCACCGCGTTTGGCGGCAATTTGCCGCAAAGTTGCGGTAACGTATTCGGTTTCTTCACGGGAATTAGAGAATACTATGGATTTTTTACGGCTGACGGCATCATATAAAAAGGTATAGCCCGGGTCAAGTATATCATTCTTTTTCTCTTTTTCTTGCTTTGGATTCTCAGGTTCGCCATCGGGGGCGTTTTCTGTATCCAGGATGAAAAAATGTTCTATTCCCAGCTTCCAGCGAAGAGGTGTTTTTTCGGGAATGGGAATCTGCGTTTTTTTGTCACTTCCCGCCCCCAGCCAGTCGCCTGCCATTTTAAGATCGCCGATAGTTGCAGAAAGACCGATGCGGCGAGGTGTAAAGCCAAGCAATCTTTGCAATCTGCAAATCTGACAAATCACCTGGTTGCCTCTGTCAGAGCCGATCATGCTGTGAATTTCATCAATAACAATATATCTGAGACCGCCAAACAGCCGTGGAATATCGTTGGAGCGGTTAATCAGCATGGATTCAAGGGATTCGGGGGTGATTTGCAGGATTCCGGACGGATCTTTTAGCATTTTGCTTTTATGAGAAGCGCTGGCGTCTCCGTGCCAATGATACACGGGAATACCCGACATATCAAGCAATTCATCCAGTCGGAAGAATTGGTCATTTATGAGACTTTTAAGCGGCGCAATATACAGTACCGATACGCCTGAAGGGGGAGGATTATCGCATATATCAGCCAAAATGGGAAAGAATGCGGCTTCTGTTTTACCCGACGCCGTGGAGGAAGATAGAAGCAGATTATCTTCACTATCAAAAATGACTTTTGCTGCTTTAATCTGTACGTCACGCAATTCACGCCAACCGCGACTAAAAATGTATTCTTTGACAAAAGGCGGAAACCGTCCAAAAATCTTGTCAGCTTCTGTCATCCTTTTTCACCTCTTTCCTTGCTCTATTTATTAAAACAGTTGAAAATCGGAAAATCCTTCAATATCATCTTCTGCAGTTTCTTCATTTATCTCAGCGCTTTGCGTGCCAATCAACGACTCAAAGGTAGCATCGGGATTATCTCTCAGCACAGCGAGCAAAGACAGATAATTGCGAATCATTTCGCGGGGGGTCATCAGCTCTTCTGCGCCCGCACGTTGCAAAGCATCCATCAAAAATGCTTGCATTTGCTCCGCATTCGGCACGGGAGAGGAAGGATATTTTTGCTGCCAGAGTTTTGTCAGACGTGCAAGTAACGCCAAGATTTCATTTGCAGAAAGAGTGCGCAAACGAATGACAGGCGAAGACATATTGCGGAAACCCATTTCCTGGTATCTGCTATCTGCAAGACGGCTTTTTAGCGCTTCATAGCTAAATAGCCCTCGTCTTGTATCTTCCAAAAACTGCGGTGTTCCGCTGAAAATCACGCCAAGATTTGTGGCTCTGCCCTGCATGGTATCGTTAAAAATTGCCAGAAGTTTTTCATAATTGGCTTCTCTGGAAATGCGGTTAGAAATTTTAAAAAAGTCGGAGGCCAAGCGGTCTTA
>JAZOBX010000244.1:0-5887 GCA_045596205.1 Eubacteriales bacterium
GGCAGACAGTTCTTTCATATCAAAGGGCTTGACCATGAAATCGTCTGCGCCCAGCTCAAGACCCAATACCTTGTCAAACACGTCACCCTTTGCGGTGATCATGATCACAGGCTTGCCCGACATTTCGCGGATTTCTCTGCATACCTGCCAGCCGTCTTTTTTGGGCATCATAATGTCCAGCAAAACCAGGTCGGGTTCAAACACCTTAAACAGGTTTACACCTTCCGCGCCATCCTGGGCGGTCTTCACTTCGTACCCTTCATTTTCAAAATAGAGACGAAGAATTTCGCAAATATTGCGGTCGTCATCAACAATCAGTAATTTTGTGGCCATATTGTCACTCCTAATTATTAAATTTGTATAATCTTTAACAATGTTCATTATATTATACTTTGTACGCATTGTCAATACTTTTTGTATGATTTATTGCGATTTTTCTGAAAAATTCACAAAACGTACACAATTCCCACCAAGCAAATAGGAGTATGGCATTCCCTTAATGACCGGAAAATAATAAAAATAGAAAGAAATTTTCCCAAAAGGGCTATACAAACGCCCCTTTATCATATACAATAGAAGGAAAGAATCTGCAAAGGAATGAGTCCAATGGATATGACGTATACCTCAAAACTGTCTCTCTGGGAAACCCAAAACGCCATTAAACTGGCAAAAGACATGGCAGAGCAGAATATCAGCCGCGCTTTGTCCCTTTTGCGCGTCACCGCTCCTCTCTTTCTCCAAGCGGGTAGCGGTATGAATGACGATTTAAGCGGCGTGGAGCGGAAGGTCACCTTCACCGCAGGCCAAGACGGACGGGAGCTGGAAGTGGTGCAGTCCCTTGCCAAGTGGAAGCGCATGGCGCTGGGGAAATACGGTTTTCCCATGGGGCGAGGGCTTTATACCGACATGAACGCCATCCGTCGGGATGAAGAGGAAGATGCCCTGCATTCGCTCTTTGTAGACCAATGGGACTGGGAGAAAATCATCTCCAAGGAACAGCGCACCAAAGAAGAACTCAAATCCACCGTTTGCGCCATCGCAGACGCCATCTATCAAACCAAATTGGCCATTTCCGAGAAATACCCCTCCCTTAATTCGCCAATATCCAGGGATGTCAGTTTTATCACCGCCCTTGAACTTTACGAAAAATATCCCCATCTTACTCCCGAAGAGCGGGAAATGGCATACGTGAGCGACCATCCCACCACTTTTATTATTGGCATCGGCGAACCTCTCCCCGACGGTAGACCTCACTCCCTCCGCGCCCCCGACTACGACGACTGGTCGCTGAACGGAGACCTGCTCTACTGGAGCGAGGTTTTGCAGCGCCCCATTGAAATCAGTTCCATGGGTATTCGGGTAGACAAAGCCACCCTGCTTTCCCAGCTGGAGAAAACGGCCACCACCGACCGCCTGTCTCTCCCTTACCACCAAGCTGTTTTGGAAGAAAAAGTCCCCTATACCATCGGCGGCGGCATCGGGCAATCCCGCCTTTCTATGTTGCTTTTGGAAAAAGCCCACATCGGCGAAGTCCAGGTCTCTTCTTGGGGCGAAGCCGAGCTTTCCCGCTGTAAGCAAAACGGTATTGTTTTGCTTTAACTCTTCACTCTTAGTTTTACACTTTTCACTCTAAACTTTCATTACCAAACAAAAAAACGAGAGAGCCAACGCTCTCTCGTTTTTCTATTCCTTAATATTCCGCCACCGTCAGTTGAATGAGCAGATCCATATTGTCGGGTTGCACCTTAGCTTCCGGTACGGCTTTATTGCGCCCCGTATATCCGCATTTTTCGCATACGTGGGTGATAATAAATCCCCTTTTGGGGTCAGGCACTGCCTTTTTGGGTGCCATCAGGCCGCCGCAGTCCGCCTGTCTGTCGCCGGGTAGAATATCCAAATGGCGGGAATACAGGCAAAAAGGACAATGGTTGCGAGACGTGGTTCCCAAAGGAAGTACCTCTTTTCCGCAATGCCCGCAAATAAAGCCCGTATCGTTTTTTGTAAATCGTTTTGTTTCCATAGAAATACCCTTTTTATTTGCCCACGCAGAAGTGAGAGAAGATCTCTCCCACCACCATCTCAGACACCTCTCGTCCGTCTAATTCCCCCAAAGCCCCCAGAGCCAGCTCAATATCGGAGGAGGCCACATCCTGGGCATAGCCCATGCGGAATGCGGATGCAGATGCCTCCAGGTGGTCAATGGCTTTGGCAAGGGCGGCATCCTGGCGAGCGGTAGACACCACCGCCGTCATGCCTGCTTTAATGCTTTCGTCCATATAAAGACTTTCAATGAGTGTCACCAATTCTGCCACATCCCCCTGTCCTGCGGAAAGGGAAAGAATGTGGTCGCAGGCAAAAGCGATATCCTCTGCTTTGGTCACGGACGCTTTGTCGCTTTTATTCAGAATCCCGATGCGGCAAATATGGGATTTTTCTGCAAGGGCGGCAAGGAGGTCTTTGTCTTCTTCGGTCAAGGCTTCCGAGCCGTCAAACACCGCCAAAATCAGTTCTGCTGTGTCCATATGGGCTTTTGAACGGGCAACACCCTCTCTCTCCGCCTTGCTTTCCGCCGCGCGAATGCCTGCGGTATCGTAGAGATGGAGTGTTACTTGTCCTGCCGCCACCGTGCGGGAAAGCACGTCGCGGGTAGTCCCTGCCTCGTCGGTCACAATGGCGTAATCATCCCCCGAAAGACGGTTGTACAGCGAACTTTTCCCCACGTTGGGGCGGCCGCAGATCACCGTTTCAATGCCCTCGCTGATGGCGTGGCCCTGGCGGTAGGTCTTTCTGAAGTTTTTCAGCGCAAAAAGGGTTTCTTCTATGCGGTGAAGAATCTCCTCGTTTGACAGCTCTCCCAGGTCCTCATCGGGATAGTCAATGGATGCGTAAAGGGAAGACATCAGTCCCAGAAGCATCTGGGAAATTTTGTCCATTTCCTTTGCAAACGCGCTTCTTGCCCCGGGGCCTGCCAAACGGATCTGGGCATCGGTCTGGGCTTCCAGCAGTTGCCCCACCGCTTCCGCATGGGAAAGGGTCAGTCGGCCGTTAACAAAGGCGCGTTTGGTAAATTCCCCCGGCTCTGCAGGCACAGCCCCTGCATGAAAGAGCCCCGACAAAATCCGCTGGGTGAGCAAAATTCCACCGTGACAGCAAATTTCCACCGTGTCCTCTCCCGTATAGGAATGAGGAGCGGGGAAGCGGGTGGCAATGCCGTCGTCCACCGGCTCTCCGTCGGCATAAATATGGCCGTAGACAGCATAGCGAGCGGGGCACTCTTCTAAGGTTTTTTTAGATAAAGGTACAAAGCATCTTGCGGCGATTTCGTCCGCCTTTTCACCGCTGATGCGAATAAGGGCAACCCCGCCCTTGCCGGGCGGGGTTGAAATGGCGGCTATGGTATGGCCGTAGGTCAGCATTATTCTTCGTCAGAAGAAACGGTCTCGGTGACCACTTCTTCCACTTGTTCTTCTACCGCATCTGCCGCGGGTGCAGATTTTTCGGTAAGGAAGATGACGACCTTGCGGTTGTTTTCAGAGCCGATAGAGTTGGTACCCACACCGTCAATGCTTTGGATTTCAGAGTGGATAATGCGTCTTTCATAAGGAGTCATGGGCTCCAGCGTCACACTTCTGCCGGTGCGAAGGGCTTTGGCTGCCATAGAGCGGGCAAGCGTGCGGAGGGTTTCCTCGCGTTTTGCGCGGTACCCTTCAATATTCACCGTCACACGGCTTCTGTCTCTTTCGCCGTTTTCGTTTCTTTGGGCAGATGCCAAGTTTGCAAGATATTGCACAGCATCCAGGGTGTCACCGTGGTGACCGATCAGAACGGAGGCGGTGCCGCCTTCAATATTGATGCGGCGAGTACCGTCATCGCAGGACAGCAGCTGAACGCTGGCTTCCAGACCCAGGTTTTCCACCAAGCGGCAAACAAAGTCATAAGCCTTGTCTTCGCCGGGGGCAACCTCGCGGGGGGTGAAGGTCAGTTCGGTTTCAAATACGGCAGAAGCCTTTTCCACCTTGCCGCGTTTGCGGTTTCTCTTGCGGGCGGGCTTTTCCTCTGTCGTAGCAGGAGTGGCTTCGGCTTCGGTAGCCACAGTCTGCTCTTCTTTTTGGAGATTCTTCTTCTGGGCTTTCTGATGGTCGCGACGGTGTTCGCGGCGTTCACGCTTGGGGGCGGCATCGGGGGTTTCCATGGTGGCTTTTACCATGGCGGGCTTGACGGCGATAATGCCGAAAATCCCTTTACTGCCCGCATGAAGAATTTCATAGGTCACATCGTCAAGTTCGCTGGCGCCAAGGGCCAGACGGGCATTTTCTTTAGCTTCCAGTATAGTCTTGCCGGAAGCGGTTACTTCTTTTTTCACAGTTGATCCTCTTTCACGTGGTTCACACGAATATCAAATTCAGTTTAATGTGTTTGTTTGGGGAAGGATTTGCCCTTAGTCATCGTCATCAATGTGATGCAGAGAACGGGGCTTTGGACGGTTGGGATCGGGCGCATTGGGCTTGGGTTTTTGTTTCAGCGACTTCTCATATGCGCGGATTTCTTCGGGGGTGAAGGTAGGCATGGGCCAAATCTTGTTAAAGAGCGCCATCTGACCGATGGAGATCACAGATTGGTATACCCAGTACACACCCAGCGCACCGTTGAGAATAAAGCCAAACACACCGCTCATGATCGGCATCATCCAGTCCATCATAGCGGTGGACATTTGCTGATCTTGGGTCTGACCTGCCAGTTCCTGTTGCAGAGTGCCGTTGTACTTCTTAGACAGCTTCATGGTGAGGAAGGAAGTGACAAACGTCAGAATCGGAATCAGCAGCAGCCAGGCGTTAGGAGAAGAAAAGTCAAAAGTAGGGGTACTGCCCAGGTCAATTTTGCCAAACAGGGTAAAGGAAGGCATATGGGACAAATCTGCTTCAATGCCTGCAAACTGGCCGGGGTTAGCCTTCAGCTCAGAGATCAGCTTGATCTGGTCAACGGCTTTGATGGCCTTGAAGTTCATGTCTTCCGCCACCGTCAGCGCCTTGCTGGGGTCTGCAGTCACGATGCTGGATGCATTATACAGTCTTGCAACCACGTCATTGCCCAGCTTGCAAATATAGGTCAAAGGGCAACGGATAACCTCATACAGCGCAAGGATAACGGGGAATTGGATCAGCATAGGCAGACAGCCTGCAAGAGGAGAATAGCCTTCTCTTTGTTGCAGATCCATCAGCTCCTGACGCTTTTGCATCATGGATTCCTGGTCGGTTCTACCTTTGTACTTCTTTTCAATGATAGCCATTTTGGGGCGAAGCATCGCACCCTTGATCTGGTTTTTCTGTTGCTTGATAGACATGGGAACCATCAGCAGTTTCACCAGCAAAGCAAACAGAAACAGCGTAAGAATGTAGTGCCCTCCGCAAATGTCGTTAAAGAAACGAAGCACGTAACCGAAGGGAATACATACGATATCGGCTAAACGATTCATTTTGTTACCTCAAGTTAGGGTTTTATTGATCGCCTTGGGATGGGGTGGATTCTCTGTTCCTGCGAAGGGGGACTCTTTTAAAGCCTTTTTCGGGAACGGGATCGTATCCCGCTTTTCCAAAAGGATTACAGCGCAAAATGCGCCAAACGGTCAGTATCAGTCCCGCCAGAAAGCCACGTTTTTGAAATGCCTCAAGGGCATAGGCAGAGCAGGTAGGCGAAAACCTGCAGCAGGGCGGTTTTATGGGAGAAATCCATTTTCGGTAGAGGCGCACGATAAAAATGGCGACGTGTTTCATTGTGTGACCATGTCCAATCGTTTCAGGGCATAGGAAAGATCCTTTGCCAGGTCTGTGCTTTTCATGTCGCAAGCCTTTTCTCTTGCCACCAAAACAAGAAGAAATCCCGTTTTGAT
>JAZOBX010000245.1:0-2155 GCA_045596205.1 Eubacteriales bacterium
ACGATCCGACTTAACAAGCCGTTGAGGTAGGTTGCGCCCAGGGCTCTGTCATAGAGACCGTAGCCGGGTTTTCCGTCCTCGCCCCAGATGTGTCTGCCGTGGTCAGGACGTACGTAGCCGTCAAAGCCGCCGTCTACCAAAGCCTTCACAATGTCAAAAATGGGGAGAGAGCCTGCCTCGGTATTGTGCGCCACTTCGCAGAAATCGTAGTCGCCCGAATAGGCAACGTTGCGGATATGGGCAAAGTGAATCTTACCGCGTTTGGCATAATCGTAAGCCATTTTCACCAAATCGTTGTGGCGGCCTGCCCCCAGAGAGCCGGTGCAGAAGGTGATGCCGCAACGGTTAGAGGGGAAAGCGGCAAACAAACGTTCATAGTCTTCCTCAGAGGAAACGATGCGGGGCAGACCGAAAATATCCCAGGGCGGATCGTCGGGGTGAACGGCAATATTCATGCCCACCTCGTCGCAGACAGGCACAATGCCTTCCAGGAAATGGCGGTAGTTTTCAAACAACTGCTCGTGGGTCATACCGCTGTATGCGCCAAGCAAAGCTTGAAGCTCTTCGGGACCGTAGCTTTCATCCCAACCGGGGAGAGACAGGGACTTGGGATCAAGAGAAAGAATCTCTTCGTGGTTGTAGGAAAGGCTGTAAGAGCCGTCTTTTGCCATGGTGTGCAGATTGGTACGGAGCCAGTCAAATACAGGCATAAAGTTGTAGCAAATGCATTTCACGCCTGCCTTTGCCAGACGGCGGATATTTTCCGCATAGTTTTGAATATAGCGGTCGCAATCGCCGCGGCGCAGCTTGATATCCTCATGTACAGGCACGCTCTCGATCACTTCCATTTCCAGTCCGTGACGGTTGGCTTCATCCTTGAGGGTCTGAATCTGCTCTTCGCCCCACACTTCGCCAACAGGCATGTCGTACACAGCCGTAACCACCCCGGTCATACCGGGTATTTGTTTGATATAGCTTAGCGGAATGCTATCCCCCAAACCGTACCAACGGAACGTCATTTTCATTTTGTCGTCTCCTTTATGATAGACTTAAATTATACGCCGGAATAGGCAGAGAAACCGCCGTCCACGGGAATGGACACACCCGTGACAAAGCCGGAAGCCTCGGGATTTGCCAGGAAACGCAGAGTGCCAAGCAGCTCTTCTGCTTCGCCAAAGCGGTTCATGGGAGTGGCGCGAAGGATCTTTTCCGTGCGAGGCGTGGGATTGCCCTCGGCATCAAAGAGCATGGCTCTATTTTGGTTGGTCACAAAGAACCCGGGAGCAATGGCGTTTACGCGAATGCCCACAGGCGCGAAGTGTACAGCCAGCCATTGGGTAAAGTTCGCCACAGCCGCTTTTGCCGCGCTGTATGCGGGAATTTTGGTCAGCGGACGGTAAGCGTTCATAGAGGTAATGTTGATAATAGAGCAACCGTCTTGGTGAAGCATATCAGAAGCAAAAACCTGCGTAGGAAGCAAAACCCCCTTCAGATTCAGGTCAAATACGAAGTCAAAGCCGGACTTGTCCAGATTAAAGAAAGTCAGAAAATCAGTGGCATCCTCGTCGCCTTCTTCATACTGCTCGTGCAGTGTGGTGCATTTGGGACTGTTACCGCCTGCGCCGTTGAGGAGCAAATGGCAAGGGCCAAAGGTTTTTTTCACTTCTTCGTGAACGGCTTCCAGTGCCTCTCTGTCCAGCACACTTACGCCAAATGCCTGCGCCACGCCGCCTTCACTGCGAATTTCTTCTGCCACAGCCTCTGCGGCTTTTTGGTTAATGTCAAGCAAAGCCACTTGGTAGCCGTCAGCCGCCAACGCTTTTGCAAAACTGGCGCAAAGCACACCGCCCGCACCCGTTACAACTGCTGTTCTTTTCATGTTTTCTCCATTCCGCCACAAGGTGGCCAAAGTGTTATCCATACTATTATATATGAAAACCCCAAAAAAAGCAATCCCATTTTGCATCATATTGCAAAAAAACTTTCTTCTTTTTTGCCCTTTTTTGTGGATTTTTTCCTGTTTTGGATTTTTTTCAAAAACCAAAGGGATTTGTGCGGATATTTGATTGACAAGATTTGGTTTTTGTGCTATGATACCAATCGAAAATATCATAAAAGAGGTAACCTCATGTCTACCACAAGTCGGAGGCCAAGC
>JAZOBX010000246.1:0-1751 GCA_045596205.1 Eubacteriales bacterium
CCCTTGCCACAAAAGGGGGAAGAGTATGGGCGGCAAGGGTTTCCGCCATCACCGTCTCCTGCTCGGGCACGATCAGAAGGGAAGGCTTCCCTTGATCTGCCAATTCTCTGACCGCATCCAGACAAGCGGTGGTTTTGCCGCTGCCTACGTCGCCTAAAATCAGTTTTAACACTTGGGCGCACCTTCCTTTCCCGTAAAATATCCGTATCCCCGCCCTCTGGCAGAGTAAAACAGCTTTTGTCCGTTCTTTTTCCAATTTTTGCCGCAGATAATGGATATACACGTTTACCACGCCTGCGTCTCCTTCTCCGTCCCACACCCGTCTGTGTAATTCCTCGCGGGTGAGATACTGCCCCTTTGCCTCATATAAACAGCAGAACAAACGGAATTCCACCGCAGTCAGCGGAACCTCTTCTCCTGCGAGCAACACACTCTGTCTGTCATGCACAGGATAGGGAGAAACCTCTTGGTCGGTGGAGCTATAGAGCCCCAGTACCGCCCGCAGTCGGGCAGGGCGGAAGGGTCTGTCCAGCCAGGTGTCGGTGCAGTTTTCGGGCTTTTCTTTGTTCCACGCCATAGAAATGACCCGCCCCTCCGTTTCGGGGCGCAGGGGAATGCTGTCCATGTCCCAAAGATAGGTGTCGGCGATGGGCAATTCGCCCTGTCCCGCCCAAATCGAAACGGCCACCAAAGCATCCAGTTCCAACGCCAATGCGCGGGAAAAATTGGGATCTTTCGACAAAATACAAACCCTTTGCATGCGCCACACCTTTCATCGTTTTTTTACAAGCTTTATTGTAGCACACAAAATGTTTTTCGTCAATATAGCAAGATTTGCAATGTATATAACAAGAAAAGCAATGGTTTATCCTTTTACTTTGCTTTACAATAAACATAGTGATATTTTAAGCACGAAAAAAGGAGAATACCGACATGACCGCAATGGAACAAAAAATATATGATATGGGTATACTGCCCGTTATCAAGATCAGCAAAGTAGAAACCGCTCTGCCCCTGGCAAAAGCCCTTTGCGACGGTGGTCTGCCTGCCGCAGAAATCACCTTCCGCACCGACTGCGCCGCAGAAGCCATCTGCGCCATTACCAAAGCCTACCCCGATATGCTGGTGGGCGCAGGCACCGTTCTCACCCCCGAGCAGGTTGACCAGGCCGTAGATGCAGGCGCATCCTTTATCGTCAGCCCCGGCTTTAACCCTCGCGTAGTGTCCTACTGCCGCGAAAAGAACATCACCATCATCCCCGGCTGTTCTTCTCCCAGCGACGTGGAAGCCGCTATTGAACTGGGTCTTACCACCGTGAAATTCTTCCCCGCAGAAGCCGCAGGCGGCCTGCCTATGCTGAAAGCCATGAGCGCGCCCTACGGCAAAATGCTATTTATGCCCACAGGCGGCATTTCTCCCGACAATCTGCTGTCTTACCTGAAATTCAATAAGATCCTGGCTTGCGGCGGCAGTTTTATGGTCAAAGAAGACCTGATTGAAGCAGGCGACTTCAAAGCCATCGAAAACCTGACCCGTGCCGCTGTGAAAAATATGCTGGGTCTGGAATTCCTGCATATCGGTATCAACTGCGAAAACGAAGAAGAAGCCCTCCGCGGTGCAAAAATGCTGGAAACCATGTTTGGTCTGCCTATCAAAGACGGCAACAAATCTGCCTTTGCAGGTGACGCCTTTGAGTTTATGAAGCAAAAAGGACCCGGCAAAATGGGTCACATTGCCATCCGCACCAACTT
>JAZOBX010000247.1:0-2852 GCA_045596205.1 Eubacteriales bacterium
ACGGCCACGTCACCTATTTCTGGAACGGCAACCGCTCCGGTAAATTCTCCGAAGAGCTGGAAACCTTCGTGGAAATTCCCTCCGACGTGATTCCTTTTGAGCAACGCCCCTGGATGAAGTGCGCCGAAATCACCGACCGCCTCATTGAAGCCCTTGAAAGCGGCAAATACCGCTACCTTCGTGTCAACTTCCCCAACGGTGACATGGTAGGCCATACGGGCAACTTCCTTGCCACAGAATGCTCCATGGAAGCCCTTGACCTCCAGCTGGCAAGAATTCTTGCCGTAGTAGAAAAACTGGGCGGTGTGGCAGTTTTGACCGCCGACCACGGTAATGCCGATGAAATGTATGAAACCGACAAAGCGGGCAACCTGAAGCTGGACAAAAACGGCAACCCCAAAGCCAAAACCAGCCACACCCTCCGCCCCGTTCCTTGCATTTTCTACGATGCCTCCGAAGCCAAAGGCACCTACACCGTCAAAGACGGCCAATTTGGACTGTCTAATGTTGCCGCCACCATGGTCAACCTCCTTGGCTACGAAGCCCCCTCTATGTGGGACGAAAGCATCATCGGATTTTAATTTACCTGTGGCAAATGAAAATTTCACCCATTTTCACAAAAGCGAAAATGGATTTCATCGCATAGCGATTTCATTGGTTTGCTTCGCAAACGTGATATTCGCCTGCGGCGAGTGATATGCCTCGCTTTGCTTGGCGTGATATGTTTGCTTCGCAAACCTGCTATGCACCTTTGGTGCGTGATGCGTAGGGGCGGTCGCATTTGCGCCTGCCCCTTTTTTGAATTTTTATATACCTAAACGAGGTACTCCCATGAAAAACAGACTGTTACTTTTTCTGCTTGTCCTTTCCATGCTCCTTCCTCTGCTTTCTGGTTGCGGTGGCGTTTCGCTGAGCAAAACGCCCTACGATATTGCCGTAGAACACGGTTTTCTGGGCACAGAGGAAGAATGGCTGGCGTCTCTGAAAGGCGACTCTGCTTATGAGACTTGGCTCAAAGCAGGGAATGTTGGCACCGAGCAGGATTTTCTCAATTCTCTCCATGTCAACGTCAACGATTATAACGTTACTATAGAAGGGAATGACACAGCCCTCCAAACCAACGCCAAAGCGCTGCTCTCCGTTTGCAGTGTCTACGCCAACTTCTCTAAAGACGTGCTCATCCGCAACGGTTACCAATGGCAAACCGTCACCCAAACCTATCGCTCTGCAGGGTCGGGTGTCATCTATACGTTGGATAAAATCGGCGGAAGTGCCTATATCATTACCAATTTCCATGTAGTCTTTGATAATGAAAACGAATCCACCACCTCAGGCGTCAGCGCAGACATCAAGATTTATCTCTACGGCAAGGAATACGACCAGTACGCCATCCCTGCCACCTATGTGGGCGGCTCCGTCTATTACGATATAGCCGTTTTGAAGGTGGAAAACAGCGATATTCTCCGCCAAAGTGACGTGTTTGCCGTCACCCCCATGCCCGATGATATGGAAGTCACCGTAGGGCAAACCGCCATTGCTGTAGGCAACCCCGAAGCCTTCGGCATCTCTGCCACCAGCGGCGTGGTATGTGTGGATTCCGAAAGCATCAGCATGACCTCTGCCGACGGTGCAAAAGTGGTTATGCGGGTGATGAGAATTGACACCGCCATCAACAGCGGTAACTCAGGGGGCGGTCTGTTCAACGCCAAAGGGGAGCTCATTGGCATTACCAACGCCAAAATTGTTGCCACAGGCACCGAAAACATCGCCTACGCCATCCCCGTAAAGGTAGCAACGAGAGTAGCCGACAACATCATTGACCATTGTGCAGACGGCTCACACCGCACCATGCAGCGCGTGATGATTGGGCTTAGCGTAGGAACGCTGGCATCCTCTGCCTACTACCATCCCGAAACGGGCACCGTCTCCGTAGATGAGACAGTCTCCGTCACCAAAGTCAGCAGAGGCTCCCTTTGCGAGGGCTTGGTGTATGTGGACGATATTGTCACAGGTATCACCATCAACGGCGCATATTACCCCATTCATCGCACCTTTATGCTGACCGACGCCTTGCTTTGCGCCCGTTTGGGGGATGAAATCACCCTCCACCTTATTCGCGGCGGCGCGGAAATCACCGTTACCGTCACCGTAGACCAAAGCAGCATTTTCAGTTATTGATTTTTTGACCTTCAAGCGCCTACATACCGAAAGGAACAAGACACCATGCAAAAGATAGCCTTCGACAACGATCTGTATATTAAACTGCAATCCCAACATATCAGGGAACGCATTGACCATTTTGGCGGAAAGCTCTATCTGGAATTTGGCGGTAAGCTCTTTGACGATTACCATGCCGCCCGTGTGCTTCCCGGGTTTGCCCCCGACAGCAAGATCCGCATGCTGAAAAACCTCAGCGACACTGCCGAAATCGTTATCGTGGTCAACGCAGGCGATATTGAGAAAAATAAGGTCAGAGGAGACCTGGGCATCACCTACGAGCAGGACACTTTGCGCCTCATAGACGCCTTCCGTGGCTTTGGTCTGTACGTTGGCTCCGTGGTGCTGGCCCGCTTTGAAGGGCAGGTGGCCGCCGTTGCCTTCCAGAGCCACCTGGAATCCCTTGGCGTAAAGGTCTACCGCCACTATACCATTCCCGGTTATCCCATGGATATCCCCGCTATCGTTAGTCCGGACGGTTGTGGCAGAAACGAATATATTGAAACCGTCCGTCCCCTTGTGGTGGTCACAGCTCCCGGCCCCGGTAGCGGCAAAATGGCAACCTGCCTCAGTCAGCTTTACCATGATAATCTCCGCGGTATCAAATCGGGCTACGCCAAGTTTGAAACCTTCCC
>JAZOBX010000248.1:0-1755 GCA_045596205.1 Eubacteriales bacterium
GATTTATCCTCTCTTTTCCGCTTATATAAGGGTTTGGGCTTAGCCCATAATGCGTTTGACCGGTCAAATGCGATGCTCGCATTTAGTGTGATTTTCAAATTCTCTGCTAAGACCACCACTCATCTGTCAGCCGTTTTTTGAATAGCTGTAACTTGAAATCTGCCGTCATTTGTGCTATAATACTATAAATTAAACTATTGGAGACAGACCTATGAAAATTGCAGTCATCAACGGTAGCCCGAAAGGGAAGTACAGCATCACCTTGCAAACCGTTTTGTATTTAGAGAAAAAATACCCTCAGCACACCTTTGAGATCCTCCACGCAGGTCAAAGGATCAAAACCCTTGAAAAAGACTTTTCCGCCGCCAAAGCCCTGCTTGAAACCTCCGATGCGGTGCTGTTTTCCTATCCTGTATATACCTTCCTCGCCCCCTCGCAGCTTCACCGCTTTATTGAACTGACCAAAGCATCGGGTGTGGACCTTTGCGGGAAATTTGCCACCCAGATTTCCACCTCCAAGCATTTTTACGATATCACCGCCCACAAATATATTGAAGAAAACGCCCTTGATATGGGCATGAAATACATTCGCGGTCTGTCCGCTGATATGGAAGACCTGCTCTCCGCCAAAGGCCAACAAGAAGCAGAAAAATTCTTTGACCGTTTCCTTTGGTCTGCCGAGCAGAACATTTACGTGAAGGCCCCTGTGCCTTCCGCACCGTTTGTTCCCGTAGAGCCGTCTCCTGTTGATTTGGCGAAAGAAGAAAAACGGACGGATAAAGATGTGATCATCCTCACGGATCACCAAGACCCGGACTCCAACCTTGCCAAAATGATTGCCCGCTTTAAAGCCGTCTTTCCTTTTGCCACAAGGGAAGTGAATATCTCCGAATATCCCTTTTCCGGCGGTTGTCTTGGGTGCTTCAGATGCGCCGTATCCGAAAAATGCGTGTATAAGGACGGCTTTGATACCTTCCTGCGTGAAAGCATTCAAAAAGCCGACGCCATCGTCTACGCCTTCACCGTCTCTGACCACTCCATGGGCTCCCGCTTCAAAATGTACGATGACCGTAACTTCTGCAACGGCCACCGCACCGTCACCGTAGGTATGCCCGTAGGCTACCTGGTTTCGGGCAATTACTCCGCCGAGCAGAATCTGAAAACCGTCATTGAAGCCAGAAGCGAAACGGGCGGAAACTTCCTTTCGGGTGTCGCCACAGACGAATGTAACCCCGACCTTGCCACAGAAGAGCTGGCAAAAAGTCTTACCTTTGCCCTTGAAACCCACCACACCGCGCCCCAAAACTTCTGGGGGGTTGGCGGTATGAAAATCTTTCGCGACCTCATATACCAGATGCGCGGAATGATGCGCGCCGACCACAAATTCTATAAAAAGCAAGGCATCTACGATTTCCCCCAGAAGAAGAAAATCAAATCTCTGTTTATGAATTTCGTGGGCTTTTTGCTGACAAATGAGAAGATTCTCTCCAAAATGGGCAACAAAATGAACGAAGCCATGGTCGCCCCCTACGAAAAAGTCCTTTCCCGCATAGAAAAGCAACAAAATAAATCCTAAAGAAAAGGCATCTTCCTATGACAAACGATAAAAAACTTCTTGGCACCGCACCCGTGGGCAAATTGCTTTTTAAGCTGGCTGTCCCCACAGTGCTGGCGCAACTGATCAATATGCTCTACAAAATCGTAGACCGCATCTATATCGGCCATATGCCGGAAAACGGCGACCTGGCGCTCACG
>JAZOBX010000249.1:0-2638 GCA_045596205.1 Eubacteriales bacterium
CAGCCTTTCTGCCTCCGCTTCCACAGTATCCGCATCACAGCCAAGCACCTTGGCAATCCTCTCGCTTCTGACGTAACCGTAATTTCTGAAAACAACGGTCTGCCAGGCTGAAGGCAACGTTAAGGACGGCAATCTTACTTCCTTTACGGTCGGTAACATATATTCTCCTTTTTACCCGACAAAATCGGTAGCTTTCTTATTCTTCCTCGTCCTGACTTTCTTTATTGATCTCGCTCATATATCCCGCCGTAACAATACCTGCGGGAAGCGCAACGATAGCAACTCCGAGCACCGAGGAAATCATCGTAGAGTGCTTTTACTACGGAGTTTTCATGAGAGGTGCGTACATCCAGTTTTTCGCTGTCTGCTGTGTAGAGAACAGCGGCACGGAGTTCACGAAGATTTACGGTGCTGCGAACGAGAGCGGATTGGAGAGGCTGACCGCCACCGTTGACGCAACCGCCGGGACAAGCCATGATTTCGATGAACTGTACGTCCACTTCGCCTTTTTCAACGGCTTTGAGCAGTTTTTTAGCGTTGGCAGTACCGCTGGCAACGGCCACTTTCAGAGTGATGTCGCCCAGCTTGTATTCACCGAATTTGACGCCTTCGATACCGCGGATGGAGGAAACGTCAACCTTTTCAAAGGGAACGTTTGCAACCACTTCTGCGGCAGTACGGATAGCGGCTTCCATAACGCCACCGGTTGCGCCGAAGATAGCGCCTGCGCCGGAGCCCATACCGATAGGCATATCGTATGCTTCATCGGGAAGAGCGCGGAAGTTGATGCCAGCCTTCTGGATCATCTTTGCCAGCTCTCTGGTGGTGATGGCAACGTCTACGTCAGGCACGCCTGCAGCGTTCTGATGATCTCTTTGTACTTCAAATTTCTTTGCGGTACAAGGAATGCAGGATACGAAGAACACGTCTTCGGGAGCAATGCCCATCTTCTTTGCATAGTAGGTCTTATAGATGGCGCCGAACATCTGTTGAGGAGATTTGCAGGTGGAGAGATTTTCGGTCATATCGGGGAAATAGTGCTCGCAGAATTTGATCCAACCGGGAGAGCAGGAAGTGATCATGGGCAGCTTGCCGCCATTTTGGAGACGGTCAACCAGTTCATGGGCTTCTTCCATAATGGTCAGGTCGGCGGTGAAGTTCATGTCGTATACGCCGTCAAAGCCAAGACGTTTTGCGGCGGCAACCAGTTTGCCTTCTGTGTCGGTGCCGGGAGCGTAATCAAAGCATTCACCGATGGTGGCGCGAACGGAGGGAGCCATGCAGACCACAACGTGTTTTTGGGGATTGTTCAGCGCTTCAAATACCTTATCGGTATCGTCTCTTTCGGTAAGAGCGCCAACGGGACAAGCAACGATACATTGACCGCAGTTGATACATTGGGTATCGCTGAGCTGTACACCGTTTTCACAGCCGACAACGGTGTCGAAGCCACGGTTTTGCATACCGATAGCACCGATGCCTTGCACTTTATCACAGGTAGCCACGCAACGACGGCAAAGAATGCATTTGTTGGGGTCACGGATGATGGAGGTACCGCTGTCGTCAACGGGGGTGTGGTCTTCTCTGCCGCCGAAGTGACTTTCGTCTACGCCGTAGTCAGCGCAGAGCTTTTGCAGTTCACAGGTGGTGGAACGAACGCAAGACAGACATTTCTTTTCGTGTGCGGAGAGCAACAGTTCCAGGTTCATCTTTCTTGCATTGTTGATTTTTTGAGAGTTGGTCACGATTTCCATGCCTTCGTTTACGGGATATACGCAAGCGGTAACCAGACCGCGAGCGCCCTTTACTTCAACAAGGCAGAGACGGCAAGCGCCGATTTCGTTGATATCTTTCAGGTAGCACAGAGTGGGGATTTCCACACCAGCATATCTGGCGGCTTCCAGCACGGTGCTATTTTGAGGAACAGAATATTCTCTTCCGTTAATTTTTACATTTACCATTTCCATTTGTTGCTCCTCCTTACGCTTTATAGATGGCTTTGAACTTACACTTGGAAATACAAGCGCCACACTTCACGCACTTTTCGGGATCAATGGACAGGAAGGGCAGTTTCTTACCGGGCTTCACTTCGGTACCAACGGAAATAGCATCAGCAGGGCAAACGCTCTTACAGAGCTTGCAACCGATACATTTATCTTCGTCGATGACCAGCTTCATCAAATCCTTGCAAACGTGGGCAGGACATTTCTTGTCAACTACGTGGGCAATGTATTCATCTCTGAAGTATTTCAGAGTGGAGAGTACGGGGTTAGGAGCGGTTTGACCCAGACCGCAGAGAGAGCCTGCTTTTATGTATTCAGCCAGTTCTTCCAGTCTGTCAATGTCCTCCAGAGTACCGTTACCGGAGGTGATCTTGTTGAGAATTTCCAGCATACGGACGGTACCTACACGGCAAGGAGTACATTTACCGCAGGATTCGTCAACGGTGAATTCCAGGAAGAATTTCGCGATGTCAACCATACAGTTGTCTTCGTCCATGATAATCATACCGCCGGAGCCCATCATAGAGCCGATGGCAATCAGAGAGTCGTAATCAACGGGGGTGTCGATCAAGGATGCGGGAATGCAACCGCCGGAAGGACCACCGGTTTGGGCAGCCTTGAATTTTTTGCCGCCC
>JAZOBX010000250.1:0-4232 GCA_045596205.1 Eubacteriales bacterium
TAAAGTCCAGACCGTAGCCTACCACAAACTCGTCGGGAATCTCTTTTCCCACATAGTCAGGTACGAACGGTACGGCACGACGGCTGGGCTTATCAAGCAACGTGACGGTCTTCACGTTACGAGCGCCTTTCAGTTTGAGATACTCTACAAGATAGTCAAGAGTCCTGCCGCTGTCAACAATATCCTCGACGATGAGAATATTGCATTCTTCAATATTCTTTATGCTGATATCCAGATGGATTTGAATATTGCCGCTGGAGACGGTTCCTGCACCGTAAGAAGAAACCCGCATAAATTCAATTTCAAGAGGGGTATTCAGTTGCTTCATCAAGTCGCCCATAAACACAACAGCACCTTTCAAAATGCCCAGCATGACGACTCTGCCTTCTTTGTTTTGATAATCTTTGTCGATTTCAGAAGCAAGTCTTTTTACAATACTGTCCAATTCTTGCTCTGAAACGAGAATTTTTGCAATATCTTTATTCATTTTGTCCTCCACGGTAGCAATAATATACATATAGGGAACGTTTTTCTGTTTTTTCTTTGTCTTCCCTTGCGGCAAATCCAGGTACCCAAAGCGCGCCCTTATCGTCGCACAAAACAGGAATCAAAGGACGGGGAATGCCGTGCAGACGGCGATCTGCCAACAGCTTTTTAATTTTGTGGGTCATCCCCGCATAGCGATAGCTGTCTCCCTCCGCACGCTCGCGGACGAACAAATCACCTTCAATTTTAGCAGGCATCAAGCTGGCTTTTATCACTAATTTGTAAACATTTGACGGCTTATCTTTGAAATAATCAGGGTCAGGCGTTAAAACAAGAACTGCATTTCTGCCCTCAAGGATATTTTCGCCCATTCGTACAGACTGTTGGGGCAAAGCCTCCTCTTGCTTGGGAGGAGAGGCAGAAAATACGATTCTGCCGCTTTCCGCATAAGCGCAAATACCGCCGGGAAAACGCTGAATAAAGGTATTATGCCCTGCTTTAATCATGGAAAGCAAAGGATCAATATGGACTTCTTCAAGCATTTGTGTGCCCCCTGCCTCACGGTACATGAAGGGAATCACACGCCTAGCGACAGAAATTGGCAAAGCTTGTAAATCTGCCGCATTCACTCTGTTGGTCACAGCGTGTTCGGCAATCCATGATGCGGCACTCTCTTCAATAAATGCCAGATCATCCCGAAGATGCTCACACATTCTATACACAGATCCGTCAAGGCCCGGATTGATTTTTCGCATTCCCGGCAAAATATCCCGACGGATATAGTTTCTTGTATAGCGTACGTCGGTGTTGGTGGAATCGTCAATAAAGGCAATGTTCGCCTCGTTTAACGCATCAAGAATCTCTGCTTTGGAGATGTTGAGCAAAGGCCTGAGCACCCTGCCGCGAAGGACGGGAATGCCGCACAGTCCGCGAAGTCCGCAACCTCTGGCGATGTTAAAGATAACGGTTTCCATATTGTCGGAAGCATTATGCGCGGTAACAACGTACTGAAGCGATTCGCTTTCATCCAGCAATTTTTTGAAAATAGCATAGCGGACATCTCTTGCAGTTTCTTCGAGCCCGGTTCCTCTCTCAATTGCCAGCTTTGGTACATTTTCAGAGAGAATATGCAGTTTGACCTTTTGTCTGAGGCAAAGACTTCTGCAAAAATCTTCATCGCGAATGGCTTCATTGCCACGAATCATGTGGTTGACGTGTACGGCTTCCAGCACAAATCCGTATTTAGCGGAAAGCGATACTAAAGCGGTCAGCAGCATGACAGAATCCGCACCGCCCGAAAGCCCCAGAAGCAAGCCTTTGCCTTTGGGCAAGAATCCAACGGAAAGCAGTGATTTTTCCACAGAAGACACCAACTTCTGATGAAGGGTGGCTGCCGTCATTGGGGTTCACCGCCGATATTATCAAGAGTACGGAACTTGGTAAACTGCGCAATCCAACCCATTTCTACGGTACCCACAGAGCCGTGTCTGTTTTTGGCTACGATAACCTCTGCGGTATTGGTGCTTTGGGCTGCTTCGTTATCGCCCGACTGTTGATAATATTCGCTTCTATACAGAAACATAACGATATCGGCGTCCTGCTCGATAGCACCGGAGTCACGAAGGTCTGAAAGCATGGGTTTTTTATCGGTTCTGCCTTCATTGCCGCGGGAAAGCTGTGCGCAACAAATAATCGGTACACCGAGATCTTTTGCCATAATTTTCAGGTTACGGGAAATATCGGAGACCTCCTGCACACGATTGTCGGTTTTCTTAGTACTTTGCATCAACTGCAGATAGTCGATGATGACAAGACCGAGATTTTTTACACGGCGCAGTTTTGCCTTCATATCTGCAACGCTGATAGAAGACGTATCATCCACCAGAATATTACAACCTGCCAGCTCGCTTGCGGCATCAGCCAAACGCACCCAGTCGTCAGGCTTGATTTCCCCTGAGCGAAGGGCATAACTGTCTACCATCGCTTCGCTGGAAAGCATTCTGGAAACAATCTGGTCGCATGACATTTCAAGAGAGAACACACACACCGCTTTATCGGATGTTTTGGCATAGTTGGTAGCTATGTTCATGACAAAACTGGTTTTACCCATACCGGGACGGGCGCCGACAATCACAAGGTCGCCTGCGGTCAGCTGCACAAGAACACGGTCAAGACCCGAAAAACCTGTATGCACACCCGTTTCTTTTTCGGTGCTTTCAGAGGCTTGTACCAAATTCTGGTATACTCTTGCGATAATATCTCGGATATGTTGCAGTTTTGTGGATTGGCGTTTTTCAGCCAAGTCAAAAATCATCTGCTCGGAAGCATCCACGATTTCATCAGCTTTTCCCTGCTCTGCATACGCCATAGCAGAGATTTCTTCGCTGACGCCAATGAGTTTACGCAACATCGCTTTGTCATGCAAAATCATGGCATAATCTTTTACATTGGATGCTGTAGGCACGATTTCTGCAATTTGGGCAATATACTGAATACCGCCACTTTCGTCACGAACACCGTTTTCAACCAGCTTATTGACCAAAGTGATTGTGTCAATCTGACTACTGGTCAAAAACATTTCCTGCATGGCGGAGAAAATCAACTGATGCTCTTTGACATAAAAGTCGTCTGCTGTGAGCAAACCGGCAATGGCCTCAAAAGATTCAGCGGGTTTTAAAAGAATAGAGCCTAAAACAGACTGTTCTGCTTCTACAGATACGGGAAGTCGTTTTGTGAAATCCGTTTCCATGATGCCTCCGAATTATTTTTTGACGATTTCAAGTTTGATGGTTCCGTGAATGTCTTCGTACAGCTTCACTTTCACGGTATAACTGCCTGTGGATTTAATTGGTGCATCCAATTGGATCTTTCTTTTATCCAGTTGAATGCCGAGAACAGCAGAAGCGGCTTCTGCAATATCTTTGGCGGTGATAGCACCGTAGAGACGGCCGTCGCTTCCTGTGGAGGTGGGAATGGACAATGCCATGGCATTGATTTTCTCAGCCAATTCACGGGCATTCTTTCTTTCTTCTTCAATTTTATGTTGTGCGGCAGCTTTTTTGCCCATCAAATCGTTTTGCGCTTTGGCATCTGCCACAATTGCCAATTTTTTAGGGAACAGAAAGTTGCGCGCGTACCCATCGGATACTTCCACGATCTGGTCTTTCTTTCCTTGTCCTTTTACGTCTGCTAACAAAATTACTTTCATTTTATTTGCTCCTTAATCGTCGGATTCAATTTCGCTGAAATAAGCGCTGATAGCACGGTTGACCCTATGGCAGGCTTCTTTCATCGAGATATCACGGAACTGAGCGCCTGCCATTTCAAAGTGACCGCCGCCGCCGCATTTTTCCATGATGAGTTGCACATTGACTGTGCCCGTAGAACGGGCAGATACGCTGATGACGTCTCCAAGACGAACCAAAACGAAAGAGGCTTCAACGTGTTTGACAGTCAAAAGTTTATCTGCTACTTTTGCAGAAATGACCTGGTAAGTGTCGTCGGTATCTTTATCACAATAACTGATTGCCACACGTTTTTTGTAGATTTCCACATTGGAAAGGAAACGTGCTTCTTTGGTAAGATCGTCCAGTTCAGAGCGGTAAAGATCAATCGCATCAGGCGAGCCAGCCCCCTGTCCGCGCAGATACTGTGCGGCGGCAAAGGTTCTGGGGCCTGTATTTTTAGAGAACTGCTTGGAAGTCGGATCGTAGCCATGTCGTTCTGTGAGCCAAGGAGTTGGCTAA
>JAZOBX010000251.1:0-7431 GCA_045596205.1 Eubacteriales bacterium
CATTATAGCCTGCCACGTGGTTGTCCGTCCCCGCAAAGGGGCGCAGACCGTAGCTTTTGCAATAGACCTCTGCCAGGTGATTGGAAAGATCGTCGTTTCCTGCGTTGAAGATTTCCACACCGTCCACGTCTCTGGGAAACAGACTGATATGGTCAATGTAAAACGCCTCGCGGTAGGGGTGGGCGTGAATCACCACCGCCCCGTTTTGGCGAAACAGCTGGATCTTTTGCTTTGGGGTCATATCCATCATTTCGGGATGGGCATAGTAAAAGGATTCGGGCAGGCCGTAGACCACAAAATCAGGCCCACGGTTAGAGCTTTCCACGCCCAAAAACACCTTTATGCCAATCTTTTTTCCAAACTCCACCGCCTTGTGGTAATCCGAAAAATAGAAGTCCAGTAGTTGCTCGTAGGTCATGCCCTCTTCTCTGTTCATGTTTCCGTCCAGAAAATGGTTGGTCAAAAACACACCGTCATAACCCGCTTCTTTATAATAGGTCAGATTTTGCTCCACGTCGGCTCTGCCGCAACGGCTCACAGGCGAAGAATGCAAATGGGTTTCATACAAATAGGGTTTCACGTATTTTCTCCATTACAAAAATTTACACATTCTATTATACTCCCCCAAAGGCGGTTTGTCAATTCAAAACCGCACGCCTGTCCCTAAAAAACGAAAAAGTACAAAAAGGGCTGTTTTATCGTTGCGATGATTGGCAAATGCAAAATGAGACTCTCAGGCTTCATCAAAAAACCTCCCCTTGTGAGGGAAGGGGGACCGCTTGCGGTGGATGAGTAGTGCCTTGGCACGCCCCCCTTCTCCCATTAGAGAAGGCTTTTTCTGATTTATTTGAACTGTACGGTCAGCGTCATCTCTTTTGCAGGGGATTTGACCTTCAGGTCTACCATAAACAGCTCTCTGGGTTTTGAAGCGTTGGTCATTTCGCTGGAAAGAGACACCTCAAACACCTCTTTGTCAAAGCAAAGCAGGGAAGTGCCGCATCGCACGCCTGCCTCGGTGATCTCAGGCTTGTAGTAAGACACAAACCGTTCTACCACGCTTTGCGGCATTTCGGTAAAGCAATAGGTATCGGTGAGGGTCAGTACCTCTTCGGCGCAGTCAAAACTGCGGGTCAGACTCTTTAGCGTGTCTACTGCATAACCGTTTTCAATAGAATAAGAGAATTGATGTTCCTCTGCCAGGTAAATTTCCGACTTTCTCTTGCCCGTTACCTGCAGCTGGCCGTTGATGATGGGCACGCTGTGTCCGCGGGAGGAGGTGGAAAGGAACTCGTAGCGTTCAGGCCCGAAATACTGACGGGTATACGCCCCCGTACCCGGGTCAACGAACGACACCTTGCCGTCTTTGGAAATGATAAAAGAGCCAACGTCGTTGTGGTTATGAGACTCCGCATTGTGCCCTGCCTTACAAGCGAGGGTATAGGAGGGATGACGGGACACAAACCATTGGCTTTCTTTATACTGAAAGCTCTTTAAATTGATACCGCCGCCCACAATTTCGGGGTCTTGCCAGAGCACGTAGCGGAGCGCACCGCTGGTATTGTTGGACTCGGTAAAGTGAGGGATTTCCAGGTCGGGATATTGCTTTTTCAGATAATGGGTCAGCCATGCCTGGGGAGAGAAGGTCAGCCCCGCATCGGAAAAGCTGATGCTCTCTTTTTCATTTAACGCGATATTCTGCTGGAACTGGGCAATGGTATGTACCTTTTCCAGCTTGAACAGGTCTGTTTCACCGTCGGTATACACGCGAAGCATATCGGCAAAAAGACAGAAATAGGAGAACCCGTAGTTCCAATAACCGTACCCTTCGGTACAGCAACCGTCATCCTGGAAGCCGTCCAGATAGCATTGGATGGTGTTCATAAAATAGGGAAGCTGCTCTTTGATATCCTCTGTGGCGCCCATGTACATATGGCAGGCAAACACCGCCCCTGCGCAAACGGAAGCCCAGTTGTTGTGGCATTTTTCCCACCAGTAGCAATGCTTTTTGTAGGAATCAATAATGCGCCACTTCACTTCGTATGCCACGCGGCGCTTCACCAGATCAGGCAGATCGTCACCGATAAAATAGAGGATCTCTGCCAGGCGGTAGCCCGTAATAGAGGAGCAAAGATCAAGGAACACACGGCGGTCCTCGGGCGAAGCCTCCTCGCTGACGTGGGCAGGAATGGTCCAGGTCTCAAAGTCGCAAATGTTCCACATAATGTCTGCCAAAGCCGTCAGCCACTTCTGGTCTTTATCCAGCAGATACAAGAAGAAATACACTTCCAGCCGCGCGCTGTATTCGCCGTGGGCTTTGCCAGAAATACTTCTGTCGCCCGTTTCCTTAAACAGGTGCCAATCGCTGAACTTCACTCTGGGCGGCTCGGTGGCAAGCATCTCCTCGCCCTTTTGCCGTACAGCTTCAATATGCTTGGCATAGTAAGGATGGGTGCGCACCTGCTCCCACTTCTGCTCACTGAATTCAGAAAAAATCTTTGTCATCATGCTTTTTCCTTTCATTTAGAAAAATGTCACTTATTTCCACATATAAATGAAAAACAATTTGCCCGTGTAGTGCTCGTATTCTTTCATATCAATGATTTCGGTGTGTTCACTGATGCGCTCAAGAAGCAGTTTACCCGCTTCGCTCTTCCAACCCTTACGGGGAGAAGAAAACACAAAGCCTTCACCGTCCACCACGCATTGCAGCCACAGCAAGCCGTTGCCGATGCCAAACTCTGCTCTTTCGAATAAAGAAAAGGGAATTTCTTTTTTGACCCCCAGTTTATCGTTGGTGCAAACAAGAGAACTTTCTGTGATTTCCGCCATATAGCCCGTAAAGCCTCGTCCGGGGAGAATGCTTCCCCCTTGTCCGAGGACAAGCTCAAATACTTTACTTAGATCCAGTCCGTTTTGCTCTGCGTATTTTTTCTTAGTTAACATGATTTTTCTCCTTTTTGCTAAACACAAGACTGCCTTCAATCTTACTGAATTTAATTTGGGGATAGTCAAAATAATCAAAGAGTGAGAATTGCCATTCGGTAGGATAGGTATCCAGGAAGCAGAAAATTTTGTGCATGATCTCGCCCCGTTGCTTGTCCGTGCCGCCGTAGAAATGAATCACGAATGCGCTGGTAAAGAAGCTGTCGCTGACGGTCTTTCGCACCAGATAAATATTTTCAATAATATCCTCATCCACAGAGCGAATGAACTGCAAAATATCCTCAAGCATTCCTTTGGGCATCGGGTCTGCGGTGAGATTGTCTTTGGGAGAAAGAAAACCCGTCTCGCTGTATTCGTCTCTGTCCTTTTGGGCATACACCAGCGCACGTTTTCTGTATTCCGCCAGTTTTTCTTCATCTCCGATCATGCAGAAATATTCGCCAATCTGTTGCAGTCCTTCTTCGATAAAGTTGTGGTTGGCGTCAACGGCATGATAAAGCAGGTCTATTCCCGCTTCGTCGTAGCAGTGAAGCAAAGCGCAGCCCTTAATAAAGTAGGCGTAAGGGGAAGCGTTTTCATCCAGCTCCGCAATCGCGCGGTCGCAAAGGGCAAGGGCGTCTTTGTTTCTGCCCAGCTCTCTCAAATCGGAAATGATATCTGCAAAGGTCTCGGCAGAAATGGGCATTCCCTTTTCTTCCCATTCGGTAATGCGGCGCAAAGGCTCAAAATAGTTTTCCTGCCGTTCTTTTTCGTAATGGCTATGCAGTTTGGCCAATGTTTCATCGGCAAATTCCAGGGCCTTGTCCAGCTCTGCCCACCATTCTCCCTCACCGCCAAAGGGAATATACGGAAGCCCCACCATCCCAAGGGTTTCCAGTCGCATTCTCAAAATGGGGTGAGTGGCATTGTTGGGGAGAATTTCTTTTTGCACCAAAGTGTCCCAGAATTCTTGCCTTGCTTTGGTGGCGTTCTTGAATTTTTCAATATACTCACGGAGAAAATGAGGATTGGGGACTTCTGCGGCATAAAGCGGCACCTCATCTTCCACCCCTTGTTCCCAACGGAACTTGTCGTAGTGGCTCAGCTTCAGCAGAGCAGATGCCGCCGCCTCGGGGGAGCTGTGTTTTGCCATATCCGTGTCTGCTTTTGTTTCGGTCAGAACGGATGTGGCATAACTGTAAACCATATATTTGATCAGATAATTGACGTCAGACAACAGAAACAGATTGGTGGCAAACATCGCCAGCCCATGCACCGCCTTGTCTGTGGGGAGCCACTCGCCGTATTGTAATTCTTTTTTGATCTTTTGGTTTTGATCGGTGCAATGGGAAAATTCGTGGAGACAAATGGCGTACAGCTCTTCCTTGGAAAGAATGCACAAATACAGGATGCCCAGCTCTAAATAATATCTGTTTCTGTCGCGCGCAATGCTGGCGTTGCAGTCAAAGGAAAGCAAAATCGTCACTTGCCCCTTACATCCCATTACCTCTGCCGCTTGCTCTACGGTCTCGTAAAGGAAAGGATAGTCCTCTTTTTTCAGCACAGTCGCATCGGGGGAAAGCTGTATGGGATTTTGGAGAGGGATTCTGGTCAGGGTAGCGGCAAAAATCGCGCCTCCGTAGATCACACCCAAGAAATAAAGAGGAAATACCGTGATCGCCGCCATACCGCCCCAAAGCGCAGCCGCGCTACCGCAAAGCGCCATACAAAGCGCGTAAAATCCCGTTTTGCGGCGCATTGCTTTCAGTTCCGAAAGAAGGGTCTGGGATGCTTTTTCGGCGTCGTTTCTATGACGGAGCAAAAAGGCTTGTCCCTCTTCCAGAGGGGTGCTTTTTAGTGCATCCATTTTGCGCTTGGCAAGGACCATACTCCCCACCAAAAAGAAAATCGGCAGAACCGACAACACAATCAGCAAAATCAGTGCCGTTTGACTGGGGGCAAGTACTTGCCAGACGACCCCACCTAAACTGATGAAAAATGCCCACACATAAGGCACAATCATTCTTGCTTTTACCTGCAAATTCATAAGTACCTCCAAAAAATCTCTATATAGCGCAAAACGCATTGTGTGTCAGTATCAAAGAGACGCTTGGCTATATTTTCCATTATAGACAGTAGTATACCATATCTTTATATATTCAACAATAGTGAAAATAGATAGAAATTCCACCCTTTTTTGTGTTGTATCACATAAAAAAGGCCATCACCCGAAACGGGCAACAGCCTTGCATATTATTTTTGCAGTTGTTTCTTCTTCCGTTCTACCTCAAGCACAGCCGCATCCTCGTCACTGTAGCCCCATTCATCCTTGATGCAAAGAATCATACGGTCATAGGTTTCAATGGCCTTGGGAATGTTCCCTATGATTTCATAAATGATAGCCATCCCCTGGAGCGCATCGGTATACCTTGGCTTTTGGTTTTCCTCTTTTGCCCAGGAGGCTTCATACAGCGAAATGGCTTTTTCATACTCGCATTTTCTTGCGTGATACTGGGCGCACTCAAAGAGGAACCCGCTGTGTTCCGGGAAGACCTCCAAAGCATCCCCCATGATTTTGTCTGCCTTTTGGACGTCGTATTCCGCCAAAGCGATATATGCCTCATACACAGGCACCAAAAACGGCTTGTGGGTAGGTAAGGTTTTATATTCTTTGAGATAGTATGCGGCTTCTTTGGCACGGTGATCGGCAATCAGGTTGTCCATTATTTCATAATAAGGTAAGGGGGTTTTGGGAGAAATGCGGTCATTTGCTATCACAGACTTGTAAAAATCTATGACAGCCGTATGGTTGCCCATATTCCAGTCCCATATGCTTGCCCCCTCTGCCTTTTGCAGCAGCCATTGGCAATCCTTCTTTTCCGGCATTAGCAGAATGGCTTCTCTGGCGTATTTGCTGACTTTTTGCCCGTATGACGCCATGCGGTGATGGTATAGCTGTGCCAACAGGCTGACAATTCTGTATCTGTCGCCGTGCTGGTCAAGCTGATTTTTCAGAAACGCCTCGTATTCTGAGAATGCTGCATCCGAAAACTCTTCCTCAATGTCCAGCTTTCTTTCCAATCTCTCTAATTTCTGGTCGGCGGTCAGATCAAAAAGCTCGTCAATGGTCACCCCCAGCACACTTGACAAAATCGGCAAAAGGGTAATATCGGGCATCGTTACCGCTGTTTCCCACTTGGAAATTGACTGCGCGCTGACCCCCAGCCTCTCTCCAAGCTGCTCTTGTGTGAATTCCGCTTTGAGCCGCAGTTGTGTGATTTTGCTTCCAATATTCATATCTATTCCTCCGTAAAAGACCTTTTTCAAGCGCTTGCATCTATATTATAAATGTCCTTGCAAGAAAAAGCAATCACGCATTTGGCGTATGCTCTTGCAAAATAGGTGAATGAAAGGCAGTCGCCTCTTTGGCAACTGCCTTGTATGAATTGTTTATTCTTCTGAGATAGACTGCCCACGGCTTCCGTCGGGCATAATATAGTGCCCGTCTGCAATCTCCTTAAAATCGCCGCCAAAACGCCAGCCCTTTCCATCGATCCAAAGGAGGAATTCGCGAATAAATGCATCTTTGTCCATCTGTGGCGGAATCTCTACACATCCCTGAATTTCGATTTCTTTGATCATCCAACTGCCCTCCTTTTTAATACACTATACCATAGATAGCTCAATCGTTGTTTAGCAATACGTTTTTGTTTATTTCAAAAACGGTCAGCCCTTCTTCGGATACAATCCCCCAAGGCTTTGAAGTATCTACGATCAATGACGATTCTTTTTCTTCCACTATAACGCAAGCAATATCGCAATCTCGGGGGAAAGAACTGTCAAATGCTTCTGCCGATACCACAGGCCATTTTTCAACAAATCTGTGTCTACGACCATAATAATCCAAAAATTCTATTAAAACCATTTCAGGATAAGTGGAATCATCCAATAATTCTATTGCTGTGGCTTTGATTGTCAGCACTGTATTTCTCCTTTCAAAGTCTTGCTTTTCAAATCCATTGTATCACACTTTTATGAACATAGCAAGACGATGCAGTCTTTTGCAGATTTTTTCATATCTTTTTTGACGCTTTTCTTTTCCTTTTGCAAAATTCTTAAAAAAGATTTCATTTTTGTGTTGACAGAATGATTTTCTTGTGATATAATATCATCCGCATTGGGATATAGCCAAGCGGTAAGGCACCAGACTTTGACTCTGGCATTTCGCTGGTTCGAACCCAGCTATCCCAGCCAAAAATCTCCTCGGACGAAGTTCGGGGAGATTTTTACCTTTTCACTCTTCACTCTTCACTTTTCACTAAATCCGTCCGAGGAGCTTTTTACTATCTTTTTATCTTTACCGTCAGATCGCAACGCGCCTTTACGTCCATTCCCTCAAAATACCGGTCTTCCATAGGTATCCATTCATGGAAAAAACGCTTGGCAAGATCGGGACTGTTACGCTTTTCTATGCGTTTTTTTTGAAGCTCTTTGCCGATATCCAAAAAC
>JAZOBX010000252.1:0-3451 GCA_045596205.1 Eubacteriales bacterium
TGACTAGTCAAATAGAAATGGGCTAAGCCCAAACCCATATTAAAAGCAGAAAGAGCAAGAGTAAAAGGAAATAAATCCTTCTATTCTTGCTCTTGTTTTTTCTTCTGTCGATATATTCACTTTCGTGAAATATGTTCACGAAAGATGAACTCGATATGCTTTCACTACGCTGTGAACCCCCAAAGCTCATTCTTCACTTCGGGGAACCCCAGCCGCTCAAGCTCGATATATTGTCGCTCCGCGCCAATTCGATATGAGATAAATCCCTCGTTTGCGAAGCAAACATATCGAGTGCGTCAGCACATATCGAGTTTGTATATCTCGCCTTTGGCGAGGTATGCAAACCATATCGAAAATCCCGCAAGGGATTTATCTCGATGCGTGTTCTCCGTTAAGGATAACACGCTAAAATCTCTGTTCTTTTTCTGTTTCAGGTGGATGTTTTTCTATTGCAAGAACCCGTTTGGATGTTGTTTTTTAACTTTAAGATTTGGGCTTTGCCAGCAGCTTGCGGAGCAAGAGGATGGCGTAATGCAGAGCCATGCCCACGGCAATGGCCACCACCAGGTCAAAGACCACGGTGAGGACGAAGGTCAGCACCAATACCAAGGTGTCATAAAGGGGTGCGGTTTTGCAGATTTTCACAAAATGCCGCCATTCGCTCATATTGTATGCCACAAGAAACAGCACCGCCGCAATCACAGGCATGGGGATCCATGCGGCGTAGGGCATGAGGATCAACAGCACCAAAAGCAACACTAAGGCGTGGACAATGCCTGCCACGGGAGAGCGGCCACCGTTTTTGACGTTGGCGGCGGTGCGGGCAATGGCGCCTGTGGCGGGGATACCGCCAAAGAGGGCGGAGCAAATGTTCCCTGCCCCTTGGGCAATCAGCTCGGTATTGGAATTGTGGGTATCGTCTATCATTTTATCGGACACCACGCAGGACAAAAGCGACTCAATGGCCGCCAGAATGGCAATAGTGATGGCACTCGGAAGGAGGGCGATCACCTTTTCCCAAGTAAAGGCAGGAAAGGCAAAGGGCGGAAAAGAGGCGCTGATGGTATAGAGGTCACCGATGGTGCTGACGGACAGTCCCGTTAATGCCACCAGTCCCGTCAATGCCAGAACGGCAATGAGAGAGGCGGGAATCTTGCGGCTGACACGGGGCCAAAGCACCAAAATCAACAGCGCCAACACACCCGTGAGCAATGCCCAAGGGTTAAAGGTGGAAATAGAATGGGCAATGGCTTCCAGCTTTTCGATGGCTTCCACCGCATGGGTCCCCTGGGCAAAGGTCAGCCCCAAAAAGTCCTTGATCTGGCCAATGACGATGGTGATGGCAATGCCCGAGGTAAAGCCCACGGTAATGCTTTCGGGAATGAATTTGATCAGCGAACCCAGGTGGAACACGCCCATCAGCACGAGAATGCCCCCTGCCATCATGGTGGCAATGGCAAGACCGTCAATGCCGTGCTGTGCCACCACGCCTGCCACGGTCACGGCGAAAGCGGCAGTGGGGCCTGAAATGTTCACACGGCTACCGCCCAGCGCCGCAATCACAAAGCCTGCAACGATGGCGGTATACAGCCCTCTTTCGGGAGAGACTCCCGAGGCAATGGCAAGGGCAATGGAAAGGGGCAAGGCAATAATTGCCACGATAACCCCTGCCACCACGTCGGCGGCAAATTGCTTTTTGGAATAACTTTTAAACAGCTCTAACAGCTTAGGTTGAAACGTCTTCATAGTCTGTCCTTTGCTGAGTAAATATTACAGCTTGCACTTTTTGAAAATCCAGGGGCAAATGCCGCCCACCACGAAGACCATGGCAAAATAGCGGAAGGTATCAAGCAGGAAGATGACGCGGATGCTGTCAAACAAATAAAGGAGCTTGATGCCCTCTTTGAGAGCAAATGCAAAGGCAACGCCAATGAGAATGCGGAGCAGCTTCTTCCACCAGGGCACGTCGTAAGAGGTGGGGGCGTATTTGTCTTCAAACGCTACAGCCGCGCCAAGACCCCACATCATGCCGTAGGCCTTGTAGAAGCCTCTGAACAGCTCGCTGGCTTCAAACATAAAGAAAATCAAGAAGGGGGTCATCAGCAAAGCGGCGCCAATATAGAGAATTTGCTTGTTTTCCACCTTATCAAAGAGGTAGTTACCAAGAAAAGCGAGACCAACGCCGATGGCAAGCCCCGCCACCACGTCGCTGGGGTAATGAACGCCAAGAAACAGTCTGGAAAAGCCCACCAGAAGTGCCAATACCGCAACGGTCACAGACACCCAGCGTTTTTTCACTTGGAGCGCCACCATAGTGCTCCAGGAGGCAAAGCTCTGGGAATGCCCCGAGGGGAAGGAATAGCCTGTGGCGGTGGATTGGCGAACGGCTGTGACCTTTCCCGTAGTCCAGGGGCGAGGAATCTTGACCAGATTTTTTACAATACTGTTCACCCCTGCGGAGGTAACGGTCACAAAGAAAATTCTTTGGGCCAGCTTTTTATCAAAGGCAAACCAAAGCGCCACGATAAACAAGATCACCACGGTTTCTTCGCCCAGCATGGTAATCAGCTCAAACAGTTTGATGAGAAAGCCGTTGCGCAGGCCTTCCAAAAATTGTAATACTTTGATTTCAAAACCAAACATTTGTTTTTCTCCTTTACGTCAGTTGTTTTGCCGCCAAAAGACGGCAAGGGTTTATTGCAGCAGCTCTAAAAACAAACGGTTAAGTGTATCCCAAGGAAGGGGGTCTTCATTGGGCAAAGCGGCCAGGACGTCTTCTATTTCTGCCATAGTTTTGTCTAGATACGCATTCAGCCTCTCAATTCTCTTGCCCGCGGTCACCTCGGGGGTATTCATTTTGATATCCAGAAGCATCTCTACTTCGCCTCTGATATCTTCATCCAGATACTTATCCATCAACGTGGAAAACGCCATGGGCGGTGGCGTGCCCTCTCCCAGAATCCACTTGCAGGCAAGAAGAGGACGAAGCACGTAAAAATACTTTTTCAGGCGCACCACGTCACCTTTGAGATATTCCCGATAGTTGCTTTTTGCCGTATTGAGATAATGGTACAGACCCGACTTTGACACAAAATAGCGGCATATCACAGCAGAAATCTTCTGCCATTCTTTTGTGGTGTGATAGACGATGGGCGAAGCATTCCACTCAAAGAGAGTGGGGTTGGATTTATGTAGCAAGATAAGGGCTTTTTGAATGTCCCAGCCGTTGATATCCAGCGTGTCATCCAGCTGCCATTCTATCACGTCACGGATCTTGTCCAAACGCAAATAGTATTCTTTGGGGCGCAAATAAATAAACCGCACGTCATAGTCGCTGTCGGGAGAGGCAAAGCCCCATGCACGGCTCCCCGACTCCACGCAATGCAGGATTTTTACGTTTTCGCTTTGCTCAATTTCCTTTATTTTTTCAAAGTCGGATCATAGCCATGTC
>JAZOBX010000253.1:0-3413 GCA_045596205.1 Eubacteriales bacterium
GGAAATGACGGCAAAGCCGTCTTGAAATGTTGCTCCCTTGTAGCAACATGAAATGCACTTCGTGCATGAAATGAAACGCGGGACGTTTCATGAAATGCTTGCCTGCAAGCATGATAACCGTAGGGACGAACTGTGTGTCGCCCGCGTACCGCCCGAGATCCTTCACTGCGCCGCCCCACGTTTGTCATTCTTGAGCGAAGCGAAGAATCTCGTGGGGCGGCTCTGTTCTCCATGACACGGGCGAAAAAACAAAACTCTGAACTGTCTCGCCGTTGAGTCATCTTCAACTTGGGCGAAGCCCAATCATCACGATGCAAAGCATCTCATCACTCATCGTTTGCCCACTTCGCCCCGCGAGGTGGGCAAACATAGCTTAGTGTGTTTTCTGCGAAGAAAACACACTACGACACCCGCACCAGCACCACCGTCATATCGTCGGCGCGCTCGCCCGAAGACAGGGCGGCAGAGAGAATGTGGCCTGCGGATTCCTGGAGAGACTGCTCGCCCCAATCTGCGGCAAGGAGAGCGCAGAGGGCGGGAGAATCCTCGGGCATTTGGGAAATGCCGTCGGAGAGCAACACCACCACGTCTCCCGCTTCCAGATGGAAACGGGTCTTTTCGGTGTCGGGGGTGCTCATCAGCCCCAAGGGAATGGTTTTGGAGCGAATGCGGAACAGCTGGGTGCCGCGCTTCACATAGGAGGCAGAGGCGCCTGCTTTGAGGAAGGTGACGTCACCGTGGAGCAGGTCAATTTCTGCTAAATCCAAGGTGGTACTGCCCACGTCGCTGGCGGAGCGGATGGTTTGGTTGAGCAGCTTTACGGCGGTGGCGCGGTGGCAGCCTGCTTCCATCAGCTTTTGCAGGAAGGAGGCGCAAAGGCCGGACACCGCCGCGGCGGCTTGTCCTGAGCCCATGCCGTCGGAGAGCACCACGCAAAACTGTCCGTCTTGCTTTTCATAGCACCGCACCGTATCCCCCGACACCTGCTCGGGCAAGGCAGAGCGCATGACCACTGCCGTTTCTGCAGTGAATTTTTTCACCGAATGGGCTTCTATCACCCACTCGCCCTCGTTTTGCAATACTGCAAAGGGCGAGAATTTCCCGCCGCAGAGGGTTTCTACCGTCTCTTGCAGTTGCTCTGCCGTATCCTGAGGGAGCTTGCGGCGCACGCCGCCGATTTGCACGGTTTTTTGCTTTTGCCCTCTCACAGACACCCACTTACAGCTCACACCCAAGCGGCGCAGGGCAACTCTCAGTTGCTCCTCCTGTTTGGGATTTTCGTGTTTTCGCCCCCGTTCTGCGCGGACGATGTCGCGGAGCATGGAGGCCGCCGCCTCATAAGCAAGGGTGGGATGCATCCCGTCTTCCCGACGGTCTTCGGATTGCATCCATTCCCCCACCGCCGTACGGGCATCTTCTAAAATAGCATCAGGCACAGCGCAGGCGTTTTTGATCTCCGCAGGCAATTCCAAGCCCTCAAGGGGCTCTCCCCGATAGAGCTTGTCCACCGCGGTGGCAATATAGCCTTGAATGACCCCTTCTTCGCCTTTGTTTTCGTCTCCCCAACAGCCCGCATGATGGGCGCACCCCTCACAGCGCTTGGTACAAAGCTGGTGGGCGGTGGAGAGCGACGCCTCCAGTTTGGGGGCGGTGAGTGCCTGGCGGAAATTCTGATAGAGCTTGGTCAGAGAAGCAAGGGCGGAAGACAGCTTCAGCATTTTTTCCTCTGCGTCTGTTTCTTCTTCCGTGGCATTTTCCACAAAGCACACCGCATTTGCCATTGCCGCAGGAGAATAGTCTTGCTCATCTTCGGGAATATCGTCTTTTTTCACCTTTTTCAGCGCAGGCAGGAGCGCCACCGCCGCAAGGCTGATTTCAGGGAAAACAGTCAAAAATCCCGTTAACCCCCCTATAAAGGAGCTCCAAACCGCACCTGCGGCAACCCCAAGCCCCAGGGCAAAGAATCCCCCGAGAGACCAAAGCACGCCACTGAGCAGCCCTGCCAATCCAAAGGCAGGCGCATAGAGAGGAAGCACCGCCACCCCCGTGGCAAGGCCTGTGACCATGCCGTGAATGCCTCCAAACCGCTTGCCTGCGAAAAAGGTCACAGCGGCGGCAAAGGTCAGCGCCAGGGAGATGCCAAACAGCTCCATGCCCCGAAGGGCAAAAGTGACCGCCATGAGTAGCAGCAAGCTCCCCGCCTGCCAAAGCAGTTTTTCTTTTCTGCTCTGCTCTGGCATAGGGGCAAGTCCTACCACGTTTTCTAGCGCGGGCGCGTCCTCAAAGGCAAGCATAAACGCCACCGCCGACAGAGGTGTGAGCAATACCATGCCAAGTCCAAAGAGCAAAGAGGGCGTGGTGATGCCCCCTGCCAGCAGCTGGTAACCGCCAATCAGCATCCCCGAAAGGGTCGCTGTGGCCACTCTCAGCTCGGGCGCTTCGTGGAAGTGGGCTTTGCAGTCGGGCAAAAACCGTCTTCCCTCTCCCGGCACGCTGACCCCAAAGCGGATCAGCAACGCCACTGCGCCCACCGCGCCGTAGACCAGCCCCGCCATTCCCAGGCTCAGCAGTCCCAACGCCACGCCCAGCGTCACCTCGGGCAATTTTTCTTTTTTGGCGCAAAGCAATCCCACGCCCAAGGGAATTGCCCCAAACAGCACCGTTGTTTTGGCAAATAAGAAGCCCAGCAACAGAAAACCAAAGCAAAGCACCGCGGTAACGGCGGCATTGCCTTCGGCTTTCCTTTTTTCTATGTACCGCAGGAAGAAATTTTGCCCTCGCTCTGCTTTTTTGGGCAAGTCCTGTCCACGCGCCACGGCTTCTGCTTCATCCATTTGCGCTACAAATTCTTTTGTTTCCATTCTTGCATACCGTCCTTTTGTCGAAGTTCTTTCTTTGCGGTCAGTATAGCATGTCCCTTTTTTGCTTTTTTGTCGGTATGTGTTGAAACGAAAAAATCTTTTTTCGTTTCAACTCTTAGTTCTTCACTCTTAGTTCTTCACTTTTCACTAAACGGACCGTCGGACGCCTGTCCCTACAAGCATGTTTGCGGAGCAAACATTTCAAGACGCCGCAGGCGTCATTTCAAGAAACGCATTGCGTTTCATTCCAAGCATTCGCTAAGCGGATGCATTTCAAGAGGCCGCAGGCTTCATCTCCCCCCGTGTCATGGAGAACGGAGTCGCCCCGCGAGATTCTTCGCTTCGCTCAAGAATGACAAACGCGGGGGTGGCGCAGTGGGGATCTCGGGCAAAGAGAAAGTGAACAGTGATGAAACCCGCAAAAGGATTTGCGGGTTGTTAAGAATCGGGCATTGCCCGATGTGAAGAATTTTGCCTCTGGCAAAATGTTAAGAGTTTTCCATAAGCGAAACAAATAGAAATTCCCCTTTCGCCAAAGGCAAAAGGGGAATG
>JAZOBX010000254.1:0-1766 GCA_045596205.1 Eubacteriales bacterium
ATAGCAATAGCCAAGATTGTTTTGGGCGCTTGCATTCCCTTGCTCTGCGGCTTTGGTATACCATTCTACGGCTTTGGCGTAACTTTGGGGAACGCCGTGACCTTCTTCGTAACAAACGCCAAGATAATATTGGGCTCTAGCAAAGCCACGCGTTGCGCCCGCGGCAAAATAGTCCACTGTTTTCTTCAAATCTTTTTCAACACCGGTGCCTTGGAGAAAGCACCATCCTAAACCGAAATAACCGGCGCCGTACCCTGCTTTTGCCAGAGTATTAAATATTCTGATTGCTTCCGAATATTTTCCTAAATCAAAACATTCCCACGCCTGATTGTATTGCATTTTTGCCTGTTCATCCATTTGAGGATATGCAGGAGAAGGCGTTGGCTTTTGAGATGAAGTTTTGGGAACCCGGGGGGAGTTTACAGGGGCAGAATACTCCGACTGCGGTTTTGCCGAGGATGAAAACAATGCTGTTCTGCGCTTTTTTTCACATTCCGCCAGGTGTTGCTTGGCTAACTGATACCCCTGCTTGGATGCACCTGAAAACAGTGCGATGGCTTTATCAAGATTTTTAGGAAGGTTTTCTCCGTTCATATACATTTCGCCAAGTTTAATCATTGCCATGGCATCTCCAAGATCAGTTGCTGTTTCTAAATAATGTATGGCTGTTTTTGTATCTTTGGGGATGTACGTTCCCTCTAAATAGCGCTGGGCAAGGGTGTATGCCGCTTCGCCATTTCCGTCCGAAATGGCTTTCAGATAACAATCGATCATCTTTTTGAAATCACCGCGAATGAATGCTCTATTCCCCTTGGAAAGAAATATTTTACCTCTGATCTTACTCATAGGCTCTCCTTTTTTAGCCATATTTTGTGGTTTAATGACACCGCTATTAATATACGCAGGTGATGCTGCGCGGTTTTAAAATTCTATAAAAAGCATACAGATGCACTGTTGGGAACTTTGTATTTTCATTTTTTTGTTTGACAGGTAATCCGCATTTTGAAGAGCAGAAATGTAAGCGTTTTTGGATTTTTGTTATTTTTGTTCATTTGCTATCTCCTGTTCAAAAGCGCGGTCGTTTCTTCATATTCACGTTCATTTTATCATAAAAAAACCCATAATGCAACATACTCACCCACTTTTAAGTCAAAATAACAATAGCACTTTACAATATTAAAAACAGATTGCTTTTGTCTCTTTTGGGCGTTTTTATAGGTAGCTTTTTGCTTTTTCCCAAAGATTTTTGTATTTTTATGGGGGGTTTTTGTAAATTTCGAAAAAATTGGATGTGTTTTTGAGAGAAAACGGAGAGAAATTTTGGCATTTTGGAGCGAGAAGAAAAAATGAGGGTTTGTGTTTCTTCCCTCTTGCATTTGATATAAAATTATGTTATAATGTAGTTTGATATATAATACTTATTGGAGTCTGTATGGAAACGATTTACACCATTCCCGTAAACGAGGCCTTTTCGGCAACTGTGGAGGACCCGAAGATTGGGTGTCCTTTGTGTCTGCTGTATCGGCAGGAGCAGGAGCGAGAGTTGGAGCTGATTTTGGGCGCATCAATGATGGAGCCCGACGTGCGTATTAAGACCAACGCTCAGGGCTTTTGCGGGAAGCATTACGATAAAATGTTTGCCAGACGCAACCGTTTGGGATTGGCTTTGATGATGGAAAGCCATCTGGATGAGCTGAAAGCGCATCTAAGCGAAAGCGGCATGGTGAGAAAAAGTCCTTTGGCGGGGGCGGCGCCTCTCAAAGCCC
>JAZOBX010000255.1:0-1696 GCA_045596205.1 Eubacteriales bacterium
GAACATGGCGGGCGGTAACCTTATTGGACGTATGGCAGTTCTGGCAGAAGGCGACGCCATTGGCAGAGAAGATATTATCGTTTTGCAAAATCTTCCTCTCTTCCATGCAGACGGCACGCCTATGCAATAAACCGTCAAGAAGCATAAAGCGACAAGTCTGAGACTTGTCGCTTTTCTTTTTTTGAGTTGCCAACGCCAATTGACATATCCCACCAGCATAACAAAGCGTTTTACAGAAACACAAGAAAAGTCTATGCATTATGCAAATAATTATTTGCAATTTGAAGAGGAATAAAAAATACCCCCTATTTTTTATAAAGAAAATAGGGGGTATCGTTATTTTGAACGGGATGTAGATTAGAGCTTTTTTCTATAAAAGAAGGGCGCATTTTATGAGGGTTCAGCAGATTTTACCGCCGCCAAGAACATAGTCACCGTCATAAAAAACGATAGATTGGCCGGGGGTGATGGCGCGGAGGGGCCGGTCAAAGACCACGTGGACTTTGCCGTCTGCAAGAGGGGTGACGGTTGCCCATTCTTCAGTTTGGCGGTAGCGGGTTTTGGCTTTGCAACGGAAGGTGGCCGGGGGTGTGTCAAAGGCAATCCAGTTCAGGTCTTTTGCTACCAGTTCTGCTGTGAACAAATCCTCGTTTTTGCCCAGCACGACCGTGTTGGTGTCGGGGCAAATCTTACAGACATAGGTGGGCGCACCGAGGGCAATGCCAAGTCCTTTTCTCTGGCCTACGGTATAACGGATAATGCCCTTGTGTTTACCAAGAACTTTGCCGTCTACCGATACAAAGTCACCTTCGGGATAGGTTTTACCTGTATAGGAAGTGATGAATGCGGCGTAGTCACCGTCGGGCACAAAGCAAATGTCCTGGCTGTCGGGCTTTTGGCTGTTGGGCAGATCATACTGCGCCGCCAGTTCTCTTGTTTTGGTTTTGGGGTATTCGCCCAAGGGAAACAAGGTGCGGGAGAGTTGGTCTTGCGTCAGAGAATACAGCATATAACTTTGGTCTTTTGTCTCGTCTTTTGCCTTTTTTAGGAAAAACCTCCCCCCTTTTTGTTCAATTTGGGCATAGTGACCTGTTGCCAAAAAATCAAATCCGCCCTCTTTTGCCAGTTGGTGCAGGTGGGCAAATTTCATGTGGCGGTTACAGTCCACACAGGGGTTAGGGGTGGCGCCGTGTTCGTAGGCGTCAATAAAGGGGGCAATCACGTGGCAGGCAAAGTCGGAGGAGAGCTCGTGGCTTTCAAAGGGGATGCCAATGATAGCGGCAACCTTTGCGGCGTCTTCCACGTCTTTTGCGGTGGAGCAACTACGCCCGCCTTCCTCGGTTTTGCCTTCTCCGTGGAGCTGCATGGTCACGCCTGTGACGTTGTAGCCCGCTTTCTTAAGCAGGAGCGCGGCAACGGCGGAATCCACGCCGCCGCTCATCGCCATCATGACGCTTGGATGTTCTTTGCTATCGTTTGTGTGCATACACTACCTTCTTACTGCACATTCCGTGCGTTAAAAATGGGAATACGCCCAAAAAAGGCGTATACGTTGGCGTTTTTTTCGCCCAAAGCTTTACATAAACAAATCAGTGGACAGATAGCGGCTACCGCTATCGGGCAATACCGTGACAATACGTTTTCCCGCAAATCCTTTTTCTTTTGCCAGCTTGATGGCGCCGCAAACGGCGGCACC
>JAZOBX010000256.1:0-3322 GCA_045596205.1 Eubacteriales bacterium
AGTTTGACAAGCCCGACGAAAAGCTGACGGTCTTTGAAGGCTGTATGCCCGTTGAGGTCATGGCAAAGCGAGGATACGATACCCTCCGCTTTGGCCCCATGAAGCCCGTTGGTTTGACTTGCCCCGACGGCAGCGAAGCCTTTGCCGTGGTGCAACTCCGCCGTGAAAACAAAGAGGGCACCATGTATAACCTTGTGGGATTTCAGACCCATCTGACCTTCGGTGCGCAAAAGCGGGTATTCTCCATGATCCCCGGCCTTGCCAACGCAGATTTTCTCCGCTACGGTGTTATGCACCGCAACACCTTCCTCCATTCCCCCGGTTTTCTGTCTTCCACCTATGAGGTGCTGTCCAAGGAAGGACTTTACTTTGCAGGGCAGATGACGGGTGTGGAGGGCTACGTGGAATCTGCCGCATCAGGCTTTGTGGCAGGGCTCAACGCCGCCCGCAAGGCCAAAGGCGAAGAAGCCGTCATATTTCCTGAGGTCACCATGATCGGTGCTATGGCGAAATATATCAGTCTTGGCGGTATGGGAAAATTCCAACCCATGAATGCCAATTTCGGTCTGACACCGCCCCTTGAAGTGCGGGTAAAAGGTCCAAAAAGTATGCGCAACGAGGCGGCGGCTCACCGCGCGCTCCAAGCGCTGGAAGTCTTTTGTGGGGAAAACGGCATCCCCCTCTCCCAAAACTAAACCGTAATTTTCACGTACACGATACCTGCCTTTTGGCAGAAGAGGATGAAAATGAGAATCATACTGGATGTAATGAGCGGCGACCATGCGCCCGAGGAAATGATCCGCGGCGCGTCTATGGCGGCGAAGGAATTTGACGTTGACATTACCATTGTTGGCAACCGTGAGATCATTCGCAAAACCGCTTTTGTAAACGATATTGATATCAGCCACCTCACCATTGAGCACGCAAAAACCGTCATTGAAATGGAAGATTCCCCTCTGGATGTGGTCAGAGGCAAGCGGGATTGCTCCATGGGTGTGGGGTTGCATTTATTGGCAGAAGGCAAAGGCGATGCCTTTGTCAGCGCAGGCAATACGGGTGCGCTGGTCACAGGGGCAACCCTGATTGTTCGCCGTATCAAGGGCATTCAGCGGGCAGGCATTGCCACGGTATTGCCTTTCCCTGTTCCTGTGCTACTTATGGATAGCGGTGCCAACCTGACCCTTACCAGCGAGCAAATGGAGCAGTTTGCCTTCATGGGCTCTAAATACGTAGAAAAAATCTACGGCATCAAGCACCCCCGCGTGGGACTGCTCAACAACGGCACCGAATACAACAAAGGTACCCCCGTTCATGTGGAAACCTACGCCCTCCTCCGTGAGCAAAGACGGCTCAACTTTATCGGCAACGTGGAAGGGAAGGACATTCCCTTTAACGTCTGCGACGTGCTGGTCACCGACGGCTTTGTGGGTAACGTGTTGCTGAAATTTGCCGAAGGTATGGGCAAATTCATGATGCACACCTTAAAAGACGTGCTCACGTCAAATTTGATCACCTATCTGTCCGCCGCCACCCTGAAAGGGCAGATCAAGAGTCTGAAAAAGCAGTTTGACGCTTCCGAACACGGCGGCGCGCCTCTGCTTGGCATCTCTAAGCCCGTCATCAAGGCCCACGGCAACTCCGATGCCAACGCTATCATGAACGCCATCTTCCAAGCCATGACCTTCGTGTCTACGGGCATCAACGAAGAAATCACCCGCTTTGCCCAGGAGCAGGATGCCCTCCGCAACCATTCCGCCGAAGCGGATCTGGAGCGGCTCTACGAGGAAAGCGAGCCCGAAACAGAAGAGGAAACCCAGCCTCTTCCTCCGCCTCCCCAAAAGAAAAAAGGTCTCTTTGGCTTGGGGCGTAAAAAAGACAAATCCAAAAAACGCGTATGACCATTGCAAATAGAAAGAAGGAAAAACCATGACCTCCCCCTCTACCACGGCGCTTGAAACGGCGATTGGCTACAGCTTTGCAGACAAAGAGCTGTTAGACCGCGCCCTATGCCACTCTTCCTTTGCCAACGAAAGCAGGGCAAAGCGGCAGGAGTGCGAGTCTAACGAACGGTTGGAGTTTTTAGGCGACGCCGTATTGCAAATTTATATCAGCGAATATTTATTTAAGGCATACCCTCGCTGTGCAGAGGGAGAACTAACCAAAATGCGGCAGTATCTGGTGTGCGAATCCACCCTTGCCCGTGTGGCAAATTCCTTTTCTCTTGGCAGTTATCTCCATCTCGGAAAAGGGGAAGAGCAAAACGGCGGCAGAGCCCGTCCCTCCATTCTGGCAGATGCCTTTGAGTCTCTTCTGGCGGCGGTGTATTTAGACAGCCGCGCCCGTAATAAGCCTTTTGCCAGAGAGGTGCTCTATCATCTGATGGCGGAAGAGATCAAGCGCGCTGCCACCGCCCACATTGACTATAAAACCCAGCTGCAACAATTCGTTCAGCAAGACGGCAGCGAACTGCTTTCCTACGAAACCGTGGAAGAAAGCGGCCCTGCCCACGATCGGTTTTTCCGTGTGGAAGCCAAAATCAACAGCAACACCGTCGGCGTAGGCGAGGGCAAAACCAAGCGCGAAGCCGAGCAAAACGCCGCAAGACAAGCGCTTACCCTGTTTGGTCTTGTCTAAGCATTATCCGATATTTTTACAGGAGACTTTGAAATGTATCTGAAATCAATTGAACTCCACGGATTCAAATCCTTCCCCAACCGTACCGTCATGACCTTCGACAGAGGGGCAACGGTTATCGTGGGGCCAAACGGAAGCGGTAAATCCAATATTTCCGACGCCATGCGTTGGGTTTTGGGTGAGCTGTCCAGCCGTAATATCCGCGGTACCAAAATGGAAGACGTTATTTTTGGCGGTGCTGACAGCAAACGCCCCATGAGCTTTGCAGAAGTATCCGTAACCTTTGATAACTCCGACCCCGAGCACCGCATTGACTCCCCCTATGAAGAAATCACCGTTACCCGCCGTTACTACCGTAAGGGCGAAAGTGAATATATGATCAACCGCCAGAACTGCCGCCTGCGTGACATTTTCGAGCTGTTTATGAACACGGGTGTAGGTAGAGAAGGCTACTCGATTATCGGTCAGGGTAAAATTGCGGAGATCATCTCCAAAAAGAGTGAAGACCGCCGTAATTTCTTTGAAGAAGCGGCAGGCATCTCCAAATACCGTCACCGCAAACGTGAGAGCGAAAACAAACTGGCGGCAACCGAAGCCAACATGGTTCGCGAGCAGGATATCTTCAACGAACTGGAATCCCGTATCGGGCCTTTGGAAAAGGAAGCGGAAAAAGCCAGAAAATATCTGG
>JAZOBX010000257.1:0-1591 GCA_045596205.1 Eubacteriales bacterium
GCCCGATAAAGCCATAGACCTTCTGGATGAAGCGGCGGCGCGCCTTGCTCTGGAAACCCCCGAGATTGCCGAAATGGCAGAGGCAAAAAGGCGTCTCACCCAATTGATTGAAAAGAAAAACGCCCTTGAAGGGAAGCTGAAGCCCGACTCCACCGAAGAGGAAAAAGAAGCCTTCTACCGCGGCATTGCCGATCTCCGTGTAGAGGAGCTGAATCTCAACCAACGCCTCACCGAGCTGGAAGAAATCTGCGCCAAGGTGCAACTGACCGAAGGCCATATTGCCCAGGTCATTGAAATCTGGACAGGCATTCCCGCCACCGACATTGCCTCTACTGAATTTGAACAGCTGGATAAGCTTGCCGACCGTCTGAAAGCCAAAGTCATCGGTCAGGACGAAGCGGTGGATACCGTTGTCCGCGCCATCAAGCGTAAAAGAGCGGGTATCTCTTACCGCAAGAGTCCCGTTTCCATGATTTTCGCAGGTCCTACGGGGATAGGGAAGACCGAGCTTGTGAAGGTGCTTGCCCAAGACCTCTTTAAACAGCCCGATACCCTGATTCGTCTGGATATGTCCGAATTTATGGAAAAACACGCCGTCTCCCGCATTATCGGTGCCCCTCCCGGGTACGTAGGATACGACGAGGCAGGCCAGCTCACCGAAAAAATCCGCCGCAAGCCCTATTCCGTGGTGCTTTTTGATGAGATTGAAAAAGCGCATCCGGACGTGCTGAACATCCTCCTGCAAGTGCTGGATGACGGTCACATCACCGACGCCTCGGGCCGACGTGTGAATTTTGAAAACACGGTGATCATTATGACCACCAACGCAGGCTCCGATAAAGTCCTTCGCGTGTCGGGATTTGGCGGAAGCGAAAAAGCGGAAGCCGAGGAAAGAACCCAAAAGGCGCTTCTCACCTTCCTGCGCCCCGAATTTGTCAACCGCGTGGATTCTATCGTCACCTTCAGACATCTCAGCGAAGAGGATTCCGTCCGTATTGCCGCCATTATGCTTGGGCAGATGCAAGAAGCCATGGCGCGTAAGGGCATCAGCCTCGCTTGGACGGATGAGGTGGAAAAACACATTGTAAAAGAGTCCTTCTCTCAAAAATTCGGCGCCCGTCAGATGCGCAGATATATTGAAAAACACATTGAAAACCAAGTGGCAGAGCAAATGATCTCCGTCCGGCAGAACAGAATTACTCAGGTTTCACTCAGGGTAGAAGACGGCAAGATTGTTTCCTACGCCATCTGATTATATTTTGAAAGACAAACAGTTAAGGAAGAAAACAAAATGAGCGAATGCACCCATGATTGTTCCACCTGCAAGGAAAAGTGCGCCTCTGCGCCCAAATCTCTTCTTGAGCCTTGCAATGCTGCCAGTCAGGTCAAACACGTGATTGGCATTGTCAGCGGCAAAGGTGGCGTTGGCAAATCTCTGATTACCTCTCTTCTTGCCGTTGAAATGCAAAGAAGAGGCTACCAAAGTGCCATTCTGGACGCCGATATCACAGGTCCCTCCATTCCCAAATCCTTTGGACTTGCCTGCGGCGAAGTAGAAGGTAGCGACCTTGGTATGTTCCCCAAAGTCGGA
>JAZOBX010000258.1:0-4715 GCA_045596205.1 Eubacteriales bacterium
TTCCATAATCAGCGCCTCATAATGTTTTCAAAAACAGTATTTTCGTTTGCATCATTATACTATATTTCGCATGCAATAGCAAGGATTTTGTTTAAAGCGCTTTTTTAGTTGCATTTTTTTTGAATCTGTGCTATACTCAAATCGTCTTTTATCGGTGTGATGTTTTAAGGCAACGAATCCAACTATCAGATGAAAGAGAAAGATAACTATGAGCATTAGAAGTAAAATCGCAGAATACAGAAGGTATCGTGACGGCGTATGCCATTGTACCTTTGATCCAAGTGGCCCTGGGGTAGTGCGGATTCATCTTGTCCCACCTAAGTTCAGGCTCTTTGGCTCAAATCCTTACGTATTATTGCTGAATGGCTATTATATGTTGCCAATCGGCAACACGTGGGCGGCCATTTTGACCGAATTCATTCGCCAAGTAAATACTTACGATGGGAAACCCATTTCCTCAGACGATGAGCAGAAAATTTTAGACAGAACAGTGAAACGTATTGTTTCTCTCTATCCGGGTGTAAGCCGCAGGGAAGTGGCGTCAGACCTTGATGAAATATTAGATGTGGTCTTTACTGTTGCAAGAGGTGGCGTGCCTGCAAGTTATGTGGAACGTTTATCCATTCATGCATATGCCAAACATATGACGGCACCTCATAGAATGGACTTAATGATTTCTGCGATGACAGATAATAGCGGAAATTGGAAGTGCAATCAAAAGTGCAAGTTTTGCTATGCTTCGGGGCAGAATCTCAGTTCTGTAAAAGAACTCGTTACTGCAGAATGGAAAGCTATCATTGATAAACTCTGGCAATCACGCGTTCCTATGGTAACCTTCACAGGTGGAGAGCCAACTTTAAGAGAAGATCTTCCCGAGCTTGTCGCACATGCTAAAAAGTTTGTGACAAGAGTGAATACAAATGGCGTAAAAGTCACTCCCAAATTGGCTTCCGATCTTGTGAACGCAGGACTGGACAGTATGCAGATCACACTTTATTCTTATGACGAGAAAATCCATAACTCTCTTGTTGGCGCAGACAACTTTACGGATACCGTACTCGGTATTATCAATGCGGTAAATGCAGGTCTTGATGTGAGCATCAACACGCCTCTCTGCAAGAAGAATGCCGATTATGTGGAAACGCTGAAATTTGTTGAATCGCTTGGAGTGCGCTTTGTAACGGCAAGCGGTCTTATTCTCACGGGTAATGCAGATATCCACCATGAAGAGTACGATTTGTCCGGTGATGAGCTGGCAAAAGTGATAAAAGACGCAAAAGACTTTTGCGATAAGCACGAAATGGAGATTGATTTCACTTCTCCGGGCCTGATTTCAAAAGAGATTCTGTTGGAGCTGGGTATGAATATCCCCATGTGCGGTGCTTGTCTCAGCAATATGGCAATTGCTCCCGATGGCACCGTCGTGCCATGCCAGAGCTGGTTGGGCTCAGACGCATCCCTTGGGAATATACTCTCTTGTAAATTCACAGATATTTGGAACCACCAAAAATGTGTAGCACTACGAAACATGGGTGAAGAAGAAGCGCTTTCCTGTCCTTTCAGAACCCGGAAGGAGGCGCAAAATGGCTGATCTTTCAAAAAAAGGTCCATATGCTGAACAAACAGTAAAAGAAAAGAGAAAAATGCCTGTAAAAAACATCATATTTATGGTGTTGCTTGTTCTTCTTCAGGCGCTTCTCATTTTTGTTGCCTGCTTGTATGAGCCCACTCCTTTAGATTTGATTGAGGAATACAACATTACCGTTGAACCTCTGCCCGACGGCACGCTGAATATCCAATATGATATTGTATGGAAAGCTATTTCTGCGGACGAGCCGTTAACCTGGGTGGAAATTGGTGTTCCCAACAGCTCATTTGCCATTGACCGTTCCTCCCTTACTGAAAACATATATACGGCAAAAAAGGAATATACCGAAGACTTTAGTTCGGTAAAAATTATTTTTAATGAATCCTATTCTGATGGCGAAACCGTGCATTTCGGTTTCAAGATCAACCAAGCAAGAATGCTATGCAAAGATCAGAATACATATTTCTACGAATTTGTACCGGGTTGGTTTAATGAGATTGCGGTAGAACAATACCGTATTGCATGGCTTGACAACAGTGATATTCTGTTAACGTCTGCAGGTGCGCAGAGAATGGACGGATATTATGTCTGGGAAGGCACTCTGAACAGAGGGGAATACACGCTCGTGCAAGTGCACTACGCAAGCGGTGCGTTTAACCCTGATGCTGATGTCTCTCCTTACGTATCCTTTAATGACAGCGGCGTGCATGATGATTTGGATGACGGCGGATTCGTATGGGGATTGGCTATTATCTTTATCATTGTGATAGGTATCGGTCAGGTTTATCTTGTGGACAGCTTCGTTTCCTACGGCAGAGGTAGAGGCTTTTTGATGGGATACGGTCACCCTATACATATTTATGGATACGGAAATCCCCGTTACCGCCAGGAAGTGGAAAAAGAAAATGCAAGAAAGAACAGCGGCTATCACGGGAGTGGAAGAAGCGGTGGCTGTGCCTGCGCATGCGCTTGCGCCTGTGCTTGTGCGGGAGGCGGAAGAGCAGGTTGCTCGCGTAAAGCGCCCGCTCCGGGAGAAGGCATCGGCATATTCAAAAGAGAAGAGCAGTTTTCAGAAGACAAAAATCAACAAATAAATGCTAAAAAGTTGAGGTAAGTATGGAACGTAAAAGATGGTATAAAGATATGGTCTTCTATCAGATTTGGCCGAGAAGCTTTAAAGACGGCGACGGCGATGGCATGGGAGACCTTTGGGGTGTACTGGAAAAGCTGGACTACATCAAATCCTTGGGATGCGACGGCATTTGGTTTTCCCCCATTTATCCTTCTCCGGGAGCAGACTGCGGATACGATATTGCCGACTACATGGACATTGCGCCTGAATTTGGCGGAATGGAAGCCTTCAAACAAGTTCTTAACGGCGTGCATCAGCGCGGCATGAAGCTCATTATGGATTTGGTAGTGAACCACACGAGCGATGAGCACGAATGGTTCCAAAAAAGTCGTCAAAGAATTGAGCCGTATACTGACTATTACATTTGGAGAAGTGGAAAACCAAATGGCAAATTGCCCAACAACTGGGACAGTAACTTTGAGGGTAAGGCATGGACTTGGGACGAGGTAAGAGGGGAATACTACCTTCACCTATTTGCCGTAAAACAGCCTGATCTCAATATGGACAATCACCTTGTTCGAGAAGAAGTAAAGAAAATTCTCCGTTTTTGGTTGGATATGGGGGTTGACGGCTTCCGAGAAGACGTAATTACCTATATTTCCAAAGCGGAAGGTTTGCCCGACGATCACCTATTTCCCGTATACAAAGGAATGCCCAAGTACAACCACGGCCCACACATTCATGAGTATCTGGCAGAATTCAAACGAGACGTGTTTGACCACTATGATTGCTTCACCTTGGCTGAAGCGCCGCTTGTGTGGCCTAAACGAGCCCTAAAATATATCGACGAAGAAAAAGGTCAGCTTGACATGATGATTCAGTTCCAATGCCAGACTGCAGACTGCTTCTTCAGCGACTATATGCCTCACAGATTCTCCCTTCGCAAAATGAAAAGAGCATTTTCCTCTTGGCAAACCAAACTGGAGGGAAAGGCTTGGAATATGCTCTATATTGAAAACCACGACCATCCGCGGATTATTTCACGCTACGGTAGTGAAGAATTCAGAGAACAAAGTGGCAAAGTGTTAGCAGCAGCGTACTTGTTTCAGAAGGGAACACCTTTTCTCTACCAAGGCCAGGAAATTGGCATGATTAACTGGCGTCCTGCGTCTGCTGACTTATATGAAGACGTGCAAACCAGATATATCTATGCCCATAACAATACGAATAAACCCGAAAAAGTCCGACTGGAAAAAATGTGGCGTTCTTCAAGAGATTCCGCCAGAACACCCGTGCAGTGGGACAGCACCGAAAATGCAGGCTTCACGACGGGTAAACCTTGGTTTTCTGTCAACGATAATTACAGAGAAATTAACGTTGCCATGCAGGAAAATGACCCAGATTCGCTTCTGAATTACTATAAAAAAGCCATCCGTCTGCGCAAGAGTCTTGATGCAGTAAGACATGGCAAATACCAAGAGCATTTTCATCTTAGTAAAAAAATGTACGTATACTCAATGACGTCGGAAAAAGAAAAGATTCTCGTGGTTTGCTCTTTTTCAAAGAAATGCGAAAAACTGAGAGTTCCGCATGGCTTTGATTTGGCGCGGGCAGAACTGCTTCTTGGAAGCGAAAAGCAATCCACGCCCCATGAATTGAAGCCTTACGAGGCGAGAGTATATCGTTTTCATTAAGAAAAAACGACCGGCAAATAGTCGGTCGTTTTTTGTTGATTTTAATAATCTGCCCTGAATTACCATGCGAAAATAGGCGATTCTTTTTATAAATGCAAAGCATCGGGATCCAAAGAAGGAAGCTCAACGGGACGAAAAGGTTTTCGCTTCAGCAAGTCATACACGTGACGGCGGCAACAATCTTCGCTATCTTTGGTTTTCTTCGTTCGGGTGCAAAGTACAGCGCTGGGGAAATCTTCCTCGGAGGAATATTGCGCATATTCACAATTCATACAGCATTTGACAAAATCAGTTTCTTTTTTCTTTTTCCCAAGCATAAGTGTTTCTCCTTAAGTCGGATCGTAGCCATGTCGTTCTGTGA
>JAZOBX010000259.1:0-2730 GCA_045596205.1 Eubacteriales bacterium
CCCCTACCTTCAATTTTGCGTGCGAAATTGAAATCACGGCAGAGCCGTGTATGGAATCCACCAACGGTGGTATGGAATCTGTCGCAGACGGCATGGCAAGGGCTGGCGAAGATATTTTGCACGATTACCTTGTTCTTTGCCTTGCCAGTACAGGGACAAGGAATGAATGCATACCGACAAAGGCGGTATCTTGCGTCACTTGGCGTATACGGTCGCCAAGTAGCAATAATCCGTCGGAGACGGATGAAATCCACCGTTGGTGGATGAAATCCATTTTCGCGAAAGCGAAAATGGAAGGATTGGGGCAGTCGCAATGCGTTGCGGCTGCCCCAAGATAAAGGAGAACACAATGATTTTAGAAGGAAAACACAATCATATTGCGTATAGATGCCCCGGGTGTGGGTATACGATTTTTGGGTTGGTGACCCCTTTTACCATGTCCCAAAATATGCTCAGGCTCAAATGCCAATGCGGCGAAAGTGATCTGGGTATGCAGTTTACCCAGGATAAAAAGGTGCATTTAACGGTGCCTTGCCTGTTTTGTCAGCAACCCCATCACTATACGGTGTCGCAGAGCTTGTTTTTGGAGAGAGACCTATTTGTATTGGGTTGCCCGTATACCAACATGGACATTGCTTTTGTGGGCAAAAAAGAGCAGGTGGACCAGGCGCTGGAAGTGTCTCAAGCGGAATTGGAGCAGCTCTTTGCACAGCTGGGGCAAGAAGAAAACGAGGGGGAGGCTTCAGACTTTTCTGCCATTTTGCCAGACGCGCAGATTTATGATATTTTGCGGTTTGTGGTCAAGGAGCTGGAGGCAGACGGCAAGATCAACTGTCCTTGCGGTACGGGGCCTTACGAAATGGACGTTTCGGAAGACGGGATTCGTGTGTACTGCGCAGAATGCGGCGCGGCATATTTGTTCCCTTGCGACAGCGTTTCCTCTGCGGAATCCTTTCTGCACACCGAAGAAATCAATTTGACCTATACTCCGTAAAGGAGGATATTACTCCGTAAAGGAAGATATACTCCTTAAAGGAGGATTATACGCCGTAATAGGAACGAAGCCCTTGGTAGAGGCCGTCGGCAAAGAGCTGAGGACTGCCTGCCATCAGCGCGGCATCGTTTGGATTGGTGATAAAGCCAAGCTCCACCAGTACCGCCGGCATGGAGGTGCGTTTCAGCACGTAAAGCCCGGGTCTGGCTTTGACGCCGCGGTTGCGCAGTCCCGTGGTGCGACGGAGCGCACGAAGAAGGTTGTCGGCAATACGCCCTGCGGTGCTGTCAATGCGGTAGACCAATGCTTCTGTGCCTGTGGCTTGGGCGTTGGCAGAGGCGTTGGTGTGGAGACTTAAAAACAAATCTGCTCCCCAGGCGTTGGCTTGCTCCACGCGAATGCGCAGGCTGGAGGCGTTGGAATTGCCCACCTGCTGGGTGGGAGAGGTGCGGGAGAGACGGGGTGTAAACTCGGGATTGGCTTCCAGACGGTCGTATAGCAACTGACCGATGGTATAGACCAGGTCCTGCTCACGGTAGCCGTTTCCCTCTGCGCCCGCATTGGGATTTACGGGGTTGTGTCCTTGGTCGATATAGATACGAATGGCCATAGATGTAACCTTTCACTTTTATGTTTTGACAATGGGTGTATCATTAGTGTATGCCAAAAAACGAGGGATAGTGCATGAAGGAATTGCAACGGATTTTAAGCTACGTTCGCCGCGGTCTGGCGGATTATGATATGATCAAGCCAAACGATAAAATCGCAGTTGGCATTTCGGGGGGAAAGGATTCGCTTACCCTGCTTGCCGCACTGGCGGAAATGCGGCGGTTTTATCCTGTTCCCTTTTCTCTTGTTGCCATTACCATTGATATGGGCTTTGAGGGGGTAGATTTTACACCCGTAAAAGAGTTCTGCGACAGACTTGACGTGCCGTACCGAGTGGTAAAAACCGATATTGCCAAGGTGATTTTTGACATTCGCAAAGAGCCCAATCCCTGTTCCCTTTGCGCCAAGATGAGACGGGGCGCACTCCACGCCGCCGCAAAAGAAGAGGGTTGCCAATCGGTGGCGCTGGGGCATCATTTTGACGATGCGGTGGAAACCTTTATGATGAATTTGTTCCATGAAGGGCGGCTGGGATGCTTTTCTCCCGTGTCTTATCTTTCCAAGTCTGACCTGTATTTAATCCGCCCCATGATCTATACCAAGGAAAAAGACGTGCGGTATTTTGCAGGACACACGGAATTGCCTGTCATTCCTTCTCCCTGCCCTGAGGACAAACATACCGAAAGAGAAACCATGAAACAACTGCTCCGCGAGCAGGAAAAATTGCTCCCCGGGCTAAGGCACCGCATTTTTACAGCCATGTGCAAAGGCGAAATTGACGGTTTTAAGGCAACGGGTAGGTTGCCCGAGTAACATTTGTTACTCTTCACTCCGAATTTTGCCGCAGGCAAAATTTGTAGCTCTTTTTTTGTGGAGCAAAAAAGAGGTTTTTTACATTTTCACTCTAAACATTTCGCCACAGGCGAAATTCTTCACTGCTTCGCACAAATGCGAAGCATCTAAACGGTGTGCTATGCACGCTTCTTCACTGTTCACTTGCGGGAGGAGCAAGCCCCCCCCCTACCTTCAATTTTGCGTGCGAAATTGAAATCACGGCAGAGCCGTGTATGGAATCCACCAACGGTGGTATGGAATCTGTCGCAGACGGCATGGCAAGGGCTGGCGAA
>JAZOBX010000260.1:0-1932 GCA_045596205.1 Eubacteriales bacterium
GTCAGCCGTAATCTGGTCTACGGCTTGCTTGGTAGCGTCTTTGTTATTTGCAATTTGCTTTGCCTCTGCCAGTATATCTGCATAGGCCAGGTAGGTTTCTTCGGTATAGTCGCCCTGGGCGTTGACTGCCAGAGCAAGCTCTGCGTTCAGCGCGGTTTTGTCTGCCGCATCCCCGTTTTGGGTGGTCTTGTCCTGACCGTTGTCCCCACAGCTGACCACTGCAAGTCCAATCATCAGCACAACCAGAAGCATACTGAACGCTTTAAGTAAAAAGGATGATTTCATTATTTATCCCCTCGTTGGCTTGTTTTCCTCTCCCCTGCCCCTGTGGGTGGGGGAGAGGTTTTCGTTGTTGAAAGTATACGGAGATGCTTATTGAATGGCGGCAATATAGCCTTCGGGAGCAGTTTCCAGATTGACCTGGAAAGCGTCCACTACGAAGCAACCGTAGTCGCCCGTAGAGTTATCCACCACTCTGAAGAAGCAGTTGACCTCTGCGCCCTGGTACTGGTAGAAGTACGCGTTCATTCTGGTGTTGACTTTACCGGGGGCGTCGTTATAGAATCTGGCAATCACAGAACCGTCTGCTCTGCACAGCTCAATATAGACGTCGTGGTTTTGCGCACCGCCTGCACCGCCAAACTTAAAGGCAACGAATGCGCCTTGCTTGAGGCTGAAGGTAGAGCTTTCCAGAGTACCCTTGGTGTTTTCGCAGTTGGTGCCGTCGGGCTTGGTGAAGGTAAAGAGGAAGGTGCCGTCTTTGGTTTCATCGTTCTTTGCATACCAGCCTGCATCGTGTTCCGCGCTTTCTACCCAACCGAGAGTGTTGTGTGTGCCTGCTTCGGTGATATGCATATACCAGCCGTCCAAGTTGCCTGTTTCAAAGCTGCCGTTTTCAACGGTATATTTCAGTTCGCCCTTGATGTCGCTTGCAACAATGCCTTGGGGCAGGCTTTCCATGTCTTTATAGTAGGTGATGACATTGTCGAAGGATACGCAACCCCAGTCTCTGTCTGCCTGGTCAACGACCTGCACTCTGACAGTTCTGCCAATGTAAGCGGACAGATCTGCCACGTAGAGCTTCAGCACGGCGTCTTGCATTTCTTGCTGATGGTATCTGGTAAGGACTTCGCCTGTGACAGCATCAATGATTTGCACGTAGCAGAGAGCGTTTCCGCCGCCGCCCAGCATAAAGCTGATGTAGCCCACGCCGCCGATTTCAAATACGGAGCTGGTGAGCGCACCGCGGTTTCCTTCTTTGCCGTTGCCTGCCAGGTGGTCTTCCACACCGCTGTAGAGGAAGTTGCCGTCTTTGCCGTAAGCTACGCCGCTGAAGAAGGCGTCAGCGCCGGTAACGTGACCGGGTTCGCCTTGGTTCCACCAGCCTTGCACGTTGCCCATTTCAAAGCCGCCGTTGAAGATATCGTAAACGGTACCGGGCAGCTGGTAGCTGACGGCGGTAGCGGCGTTAAAGCCTTCGGGCTCGTTTGCATAGTAGGTTTCAAAGCTGTCTGTAAAGAAGAGACCGTAGCCGCTGTCGGCGTTATCGCTGATACGGAAGAAGACTTCCTTGCCCATAAAGGCGGAAAGGTCTGCTTTATAAGCAATAAGGGTGCAACCGCTCTTTACGTCATTGGTACGTTCCGCCCACAGACCGTTATAGTAACGGGCGAGGATCTGCTTGGTTTCGGCATCCACTACGTCGATATATACGTAATTTTCATCTCTCATGGCGCCGATCTTGAAGGTAACAAAACCGGAGCCGCCTACCTTGAAGGTAGCGCTGGTCAGCGTACCCACAGCCGTCTCAAAGGCGCCGGGGGCGTAAGCGGAGAACATGAAGCTACCGTCAAGACCGAAGGCAAAGCCGTCGGCGTTTTCGGGGTCATTTAACCAGTAGTGGGTGGCGTCGGACACGTCACCGATATTGCC
>JAZOBX010000261.1:0-3909 GCA_045596205.1 Eubacteriales bacterium
TTGGTACGGGTATAGCGCATAAGCCCGCCGATGGAGAGAATTACGCTGACGAAAATGGGCAAAATCAAGTGCTGTATGATATCCCCGAATTTTTCCAGGCCGCCGATGAAGGTATCGGCATAGTCTTTGGTGGCGTAGATAAGGCCGTTGGCAGGTAGCCACCCCAGGTCTACTGCGAACACCTTAATGACGATGGCGGCAAAGAAATAGGTGGGCAGAGACAGACCGATCATGGTAAAGACGGTGACGGAATAGTCTCTGATGGAGTATTGATGGGTGGCGCTGGAAATACCAAGCGGTATAGCAATGAGAAATTGCAGAACGGTCGCCACAGCGGCAATAGCAAAGGAAATCCACATATTTTCCCCGATGACCTGCGCCACGGGTTTATCATACTTAAAGGAGTTTCCAAGGTCGCCGCGGAGCAGCTTGCTGATCCAGTTGAAATAACCTTTGGCGATGCCCGCAAAGGAAGAGTCGCCGATACCGTACAGTTCCTTGAAACGGTCCACGTCTTCCTGCTTGATGGCACCTGTTTGGAGTTGGGTTGCAAACTTCAGGTCTACATAGTCATTGGGCATCATGCGTACCATGGTGTAAATGATCATGGACACGCCAATGAGAATGAAGAGAGAAATGAGCAAGCGTTTTACAATATACTTAAACATTTTTTCTTCCGTTTTTCAGTTGATCGAAATGATGGGGATTAGCGTTCGGTGTTGAGAGAGACGGTGTGGATATCGCTGGTCAGACCCTTGTAAGAGGTTCTCTCGGACTCGGGAGTCAGAGAATCCACGTCGATCTTATCGGTGTTGAATGCGAACAGGTCATCTCTTTGGTAGGTGGGAAGCTCAATGGCAAGCTGCATGACGATATCCAATGCCTGGGCATAGAGATTTTTACGGACCTTCTCGTCGGTGGTCTTGCGCGCATCGTCAATGAGCTCGGAAAGCTCTTCAATGAGGGCTTTTTCTACGTCGTATTTGCCGCCTACGTTGAGCTTGATCTGCTTGTAGCCCCAGTTGAGGGTAGAGGAGGCGTTGGACTCGATATGGTATACCTGATACATATCGGGGTCGATGGTGGAGCCCCAAGCGGCTGCCCATACAGTCAGGTCGCCTGTGGAGAGCTTTTTCAGGGCGTTGGCGTCGGTGGTGACGTTGATCTGGAAGCCTACTTCATTTAAGAATTCGCCTGCGTGCCACATGGCTTGCCATGCGGGGTGGTCGGTTTCTTCACCTGCGATGGTGAAGGTGTATTTCAGAGTGTGGTTACCTTTTACATACACGCCGTTGGCGTCAAGGGTATACCCTGCCCCTTCCACAAGGGAGATAATGAAGGCTTGCTGTTCTTCCTTAGTGAAGGTGTCGCCTGCCTTTTTGCCCAGCTCCAGCACGTAGTTACGGTATGCAGGGTTGACTACGGACAGGTCTTCCGGCACTTTGCCGCCAATGTAGGGATAGTAGGAGGTGGCTTTGTCGGGGTATGCCCAGCTGGATTTGGACATGGAGCGGTAGATAGCTTCGGCGGTGGTTTCGTAATAGTCTACGCATTCCTGGGTGTTGATGGTATGCATAATGGCTTGGCGAACCGCCATATCGGGCACTTTACCCGCATTGATACCAATGTAACCGTAGCCTGCGGTCTGAATGGATTCGTTGCCGATGCCCTGGTTCTTCTTGCCGTCCAGTTCTTCAATGGTTTCGGGCTTGGCGTTGGGTTCGGCAAAGTCGATTTCTTTGTTGTAGAGAGCGTTGAGCATCTGGGTAGCGGATACCACTTGGTAACGCACTTGTTTAATCAGGGCAGGACCCATGATGTAATAGGGGTTGCGTTCAAAGTAGATAACGCCCTTATCGTAGAAGTCGCCCGCTTTGACGTTTTCAATGCCGCCGCTGGATTTACTTGCGGCGTAGGGGCCTGCGCCTACGGGCACGCCAAGCTTAGCGGGGTTCTTAACGACGTTTTCCATAAAGGACTGAGAACCGCGTTCCACACCGAAATTGCTATCAAAGTCAAAAGCATCAATGTGGGCTTGGTCGGAGTAGTAATACATGGGGGCCACGCTGAAGGCAAAGTTCCAGATGGCTTTGGGGTCCACATCGTGGATGGTGATGGAAAGGACTTCGTGGGTCTCGGCCTGGCCCTGGGCATTGTAGGTAGGTGCGGGATAGCTTACACCGTTGACTGTAACGGCTTCGGTGCGGTTGGCAAATTTGATACCGGAAATATTCGGGAACTTGATGGTGGCATTTTGGAAATAGTTTTCCATTGCCACGTTGGTGAGGTAGCTGCTCAGGTTGGTAGCAGTTGCCCAGTATTGCACGACGGTAGCGATACCGTAGGGGATATTTGCTTTGTAAACGAACTCAATTGCCTGGTCTTTGGTCCAGGTGAGAACCTTTTCTTTGGTGTCGGCGTTGTATTCCAATTTGCCTTCGTTTCTGTTCCAGACGATGTAACCTTCGTTATAGAGGAAGGCTTCCACGTCGGTGGTGAGCAGGTTTTTATACACCTTGCCTTCTTTATCGGAGAAGACGATCTGGTCGTAGGAGTTGAGGGAGTTGGACCAGTCGTTGTTCAGTTCTTCTCTGAACAGCTCCAGAGCTTTTTCATAGTCTTCCACCAAGTGGGTGTAAGCATCGCCGTATGCGGTGTATTCTTCCAGCTTGGCTTTGAAGCTGTCATTGTCCAGATCGTTGAATTCGGTGAGAATGTCGGTTGCAGCGTCTACCAGAGCGTCAATGCGCGCGGAGGCGTCGACCTGGAATTGGACCATGAAAGCATCCTGCTCTTTTTCGTTTTCAGCCTGGGTGCGGTAGGCCTTCAGACCGACGATATCGGTAGAGTAGATGGTGCTGGAGCCTGTGTAGGCGGGGTCAAGGTATACGTAAAGATTGAAGAGTACGTCTTTGATGGTCAGATAAGAGCCGTTGGAGAAACGTACGTTGTTTTTCAGCACGAAATAGTAGGTAGTGGTCTGGTCCACTTCGGGCGTGCCTTGGGTGATGATTTGAAGGTCTTTGGTGACAGCGGCTTCATTGTCGCCGTAGGTGTAGTTGCCGTCTTTGTTGTTGGACAGCATACCCAGCTGTGTCATACCCACCACGCTGCTGTCGGTGGCAGAGGTAGAGAAGAAGGGGTTAAAAACCTTATCGACTTCCAGGGTGGAAAATACCAAGGGGTCGGTTTCGTTATCGTATACGGTTTTATCCTTGTTGTTACCCAAAACGATGACCAGAGTGACCACGACTGCGATCAGTACCGCGCCTGCGGCAAATGCAGGCCACCATTTTTTGAAAAATGCTTTGTTCATAATATGTAAATCTCCTTTTTGTGTTTCACGGCTTTAGGGGTTGATTTGGTTCGTCAGCGTAGCAGAAACACCGCTCAGCTGAGATGCATCGCCTTCGGGGGTAAAGTATGCGGCTCCGTCCTCCAGCACGATAAGGGAGGCAGCAGGGTCAAAGCCTGAAGGCAACTGAGAGCAAGTGAGGGTGGCTTGGCTGACGGTCACGTTTTGGAGGGTACTGTTTTCCATTTTCATAGCGAGAGGCGCCACGAAAATCATTTTGGTACCCGGATAGCCTGCCTTGATGTCAATGGTAAAGTCGGTGAAGGTCAAGTCTGTAACGGTCGCACCCTTGAGAGAGCGGAACAGGCTGATGCAGAGCAGACCGCTTTCCGTGTAGAGATCGGGGTCGGCAATCAGACCGTTTTTACTGCTATCGTAGGAAAGGGTGAAGTTTTTGATGGCATAACCGTTGCCGCGGATGATGCCTTTATAGTCTCCAAAGCCCGAGAAGGCCTCGCCCTCAAAGTCAATATCGCATGTGAGATAGAGATTGGCGTTTTTGTTTGAAAGAAGCTTACGGGGAGAATCCACCAGTACGAACTCGCCTTCAATGT
>JAZOBX010000262.1:0-1655 GCA_045596205.1 Eubacteriales bacterium
GGCGAACGGATTTATAGCAGAAATTTTCGTTTGCGCCCCGAAGGCGTATTTCTATACGTCGAGAGGAAGCAAACGAAAATAGCAAACAAAAAAATAAACATCAAAGCTGTTTACTGAATATGAATTGTTAAAAACTGCATAAATGACAAAAAGAAGGTATAGAGCTAAACATTCTATACCCTCTTTTTGTTTGCGGTTATGCATAAATGCGACAGCCCCTTTGATGATGAAGGGGTTACAATTATAAGGTATCGAGGTAATGGCAAGCGGCGAGGGCGGCAACGGCACCGTCGGCGGCGGCGGTGGTAAGCTGGCGCACGGACTTGCTGCGGCAGTCTCCCGCTACGAAAATGCCGGGGGTTTTGGTTAAACAATCCTCTTTTGCATCTGCATAGCCACCGTCAGCCTGGTCAAGCCAAGGGGAGAACAGGCTGTTTTCGGGCAAATGTCCTACGGCAACGAAAAGGCCTGAGACGGGAATGTAGGCAATTCTGCCGTCGGTGTAGGTGACGGTGATGCCGGAGAGGTGCCCATCCCCTTCCAGCTCCGTAATATTGGCGGGGGTGACCACTTCAATGTTTTCCCGCTTTGCCAACTGAGACACCAATGCGTCATCGGCACGGAACTGCTCTCTGCGGTGGATCAAGGTGACGGTTTTGCAGATGTCGGCAAGGTAGAGGGCTTCCTGGAGGGCGGTATTGCCACCGCCTACCACGGCCACATCACCGCCTTTGTGGAACACGCCGTCACATACGGCGCAGTAGGACACACCGCGGCCAACGTATTTGTCTTCCCCTTCCACGCCCAGGGGGCGAGGTCTGGCGCCTGTGGCGAAAATCACGGTTTTGGCGGTATGGGTTTCTCCGTAGAGGGTAGAGGCAACGAAGCCTTCTGCGGTTTTTTCAATGGAAACCACTTCGTCAAACTCGGTTTCTGCTCCTGCATTCTGGGCTTGGGCGGTGAAGAGATCTCCAAGCTCCATACCCGAAATTGAGGGGAATGCGGGGAAATTTTCCACTTTGGGAGAGGTGGTGATTTGGCCGCCGTAGGCGTTTTTCTCCACCACAAGAACGGTTTTCCCTGCTCTTCTGGCATAGAGGGCGGCGGTAAGGCCTGCCACGCCTCCGCCAACAACTAAAATATCATACATAAGTTGATTTATTCCTTTTGGGATTTTGCATATTGGATCACAGCGCCTGCGCCTTCGTATTTGGTAAAGCTGTCACCGTCGACCACTACCAGAGTGGGCGCGAGAGTGATGCTATAGGCTTTGACCAGATCCATATGTTCGTGCGCCATTCTGACTTCATAGGCAAAGCCAAGCTTGTCCATGTGGGCAATGGCGGTGCGGCAGTTGGGACAGGTTTTGGTGGTAAAGAGCAACGCCTGCTTTTGGGAAGAAACGGACTCTGCCACGGGAGCGGAGACGGGTTCTTCTACCGGCGCGGTCTCTGCTTCTGCTTCCGCTTTTACCTTTGAGGGCTCTGCATCGGGATCAATGCGGTATTCTAAGCGGTCTTTATATTCCTGAGACTTCCCTGCATTCCAGTTTTGTACGGGACGGTAGTAGCCTGTGATACGGCTGTATTCCTCGGCATTGGCGCCGCAATGGGGGCAAACGGGCTGTTCAGCTTCAAGGTAACCGTGGTCCTTAC
>JAZOBX010000263.1:0-3175 GCA_045596205.1 Eubacteriales bacterium
GACTTATAAGGCCATTATAGGTTTCTTTGTTTCAATTGGGCGCGGTTTAAAAGAATTTGCGCTTAATTTCTGGTTTGGCGATGCTCTCACCAAAGCATCCCACGCGATCATTGGTCTTGCGCATTTGCTGCGTGGACAGATTGTACGCGGCATTACTTATCTGGTGATAGAAGTCTCGTTTATTGTATACATGATTCGCTTTGGCGGAAACTATCTGGTCATGTGTTTTGAGAACTTCTTTGGCGGTGGTAATATCGGTAGACAGGAAACCACCAACTTCTGGAATGATGAACTCGGCTATTATGATAAAATCGCCGGGGACAACTCTTTCCTCATTCTTTTATATGGAATACTCACTCTATTTGTAATCATCTTCTTTGTGATGTTCTATTTTAGTGCCACAAAAGAGAGTTACGAATTAGAGCAACATCATATTATCGGGAAAAAACCGCAGAACTTCAGAGGAGACATAGGTCATCTTCTGGATAACAAATTCCACATCACCCTCCTCTCCCTTCCGATTGTAGGGCTGTTTGTGTTTACCGTGATTCCCTTGATTGCCATGGTTTTGGTAGCGTTTACCAACTATGATGCCGCCCATGAAGTGCCTGAACATCTTTTCCAATGGGTAGGCTTTGATAACTTCAAAAATATGTTCGGGGAAGGTTCCAAACTCGGCGATACTTTCTGGCGCGTGTTGGGCTGGACGTTGATCTGGGCAGTGCTTGCTACCTTTACCAGCTATATTTTCGGTATGTTGCTGGCTATGCTCATCAACCGTAAAGGCATCAAACTGAAAAAACTGTACAGAACCCTTTTTGTGGCTACCATTGCCGTCCCTCAGTTCGTATCCTTGCTCATTATGTCTAAAATGCTGGATACAGGCGGCGGTATGATGGGCTCTGGCGGCGGTATCATCACGCAACTTATTGAGCAGATTTTTGGCTACCATTTGAAATTCGGCGTGGATATCAATACCACAAGAATTTGCATTGTGCTTGTGAATATGTGGATCGGTGTACCCTACAGTATGCTCATGTGCTCAGGTATTCTGATGAACATTCCCAGCGACCTTTACGAATCTGCCAGAATCGACGGTGCTTCTTCCGCCCGCCAGTTCTTTAAGATCACGCTTCCTTACATGCTGTTTGTAACAGGCCCCTATCTGATCACACAGTTTATCGGCAATATCAACAACTTTAACGTGATCTATCTGCTCAGCGGCGGTGGTCCGGGCGACCTTCTGAAGTATACGGAAGGCGCAAAAGGTACAGACCTTTTGATTACCTGGCTCTATAATCTGTCTCTTGGCGCAAACAGAAACTACAAATTGGCTTCTGTCATCGGTATTCTCGTATTTATTATTTCCGCAACCTTCAGCCTTATTGTCTACAATAAGTCTTCTGCGGTGAAAGGAGAGGACAATTTCCAATGAGTGAACTGCATACTACTGATTTGGCACAAGAAAGTCAACAAGAGTTGACAAATTGGGAAAAAATCGACCAAATGGAAGCCCAGATGATGTCTAAAATATCAAAAAGACGTCGTGGCGGCATGAAATTTCACCGTATTTTTGGCAACACCGTTGGTCAGACCTTCCTGAGCATTCTTTCCATTATCTGGGTCATTCCTCTCTTCTATCTGGTTGTCCAATCTTTCCGTAAAGAACCTGGTGCCTGGTCGCCCACGTTCTTTCCCCGTGAGTGGACTTTAGATAATTACAAGAGACTTTTTACCGAAACCAAGTTTTTGCAATGGTACGGAAATACTTTCATTATCGCTGTCTGTAGCTGTATTATCACCGCATTGTTCGTGCTTTGCACAGCATATGCATTCAGCCGTATGAAATTCAAAGCCAGAAAGCCCATGATGAATGTAATGTTGATTTTGGGTATGTTCCCGGGCTTTATGAGTATGTCTGCCGTATATTTTCTTTTGAAAATCTTGCTTCCCAACAATTATCAATCGCACATCAGTTTGATTATTGTATATTCTGCAGGCGCTGCACTCAGCTATTATATCGCCAAAGGTTTTTTTGATACGGTTCCAAAGTCACTTGACGAAGCGGCAAGAATCGACGGCTCTTCCAGATTCCGCACCTTCTATAAGATCATTCTCCCCCTCAGTAAATCTATTATCATTTATACGATTCTCGTGTCTTTCATCTCTCCTTGGTGCGACTACATTTTCGTATCTTTCATCATGGCGGGTGTTCCCGATACGGGGATGTATACCGTGTCTCTTGGTATGTATAAATGGCTTGAACGTGAAATGATTCAACAGTATTTTACCACCTTCTGCGCCGCAGCTGTCATTGTGGCAACGCCCATTACCATTCTTTTTATGTGGTTGCAGAAATACTACGTTGAAGGCGTCACAGGCGGCGCGGTAAAAGGCTAAGGAGGGAAGACATGAGAAAATTTTTGTCGATTCTGCTCCTGGTTTCCTTGTTCACCTCAACCTTGACACTTTCTTCCTGCCGTGATAAAGAGACCGATAAATCCACGGAAAAAGAAGATGATATTGTACTGAATATTATTGATGACAACTACCGTAACTGGTACGAAATTTTCGTTTACAGCTTTTATGATAGCAACAACGACGGTATCGGTGACCTGAACGGCGTAACTGCCAAACTGGACTATATCAAAGAAATGGGCTTTAACGGCATCTGGCTTATGCCCATTCATCCGTCTCCCACCTATCATAAATATGACGTAACCGACTATTACGCCATTGATCCAGATTATGGCACTCTTGATGATTTTGCCAATCTGATGAGGGAAGCTCACAAACGTGATATCAAAGTTATCATTGACCTGGTCGTTAACCACTCCAGTGATAGCCACCCCTGGTTTACGAGCGCTTGTCAGTACATTAGAACCAACGGTCATCCCGGCGGTGACTATGCAGATTTTTACAACTTTAAAAACGGTACCGGCGGTGCCTATCACGCTGTCAGCGGCTCTCCCTACACCTATGAAGGTCAGTTCTGGAGCGGCATGCCCGATTTGAACCTCGATAGCGAAAACGTACGTAAAGAGATTCAGAATATTATGAAGTATTGGCTTGAAACCTACGATGTAGACGGCTTCCGTCTCGACGCTGTTACAAGCTATTACACCGGTAATCTGCAAAAGAATATTGATTTCCTGAGCTGGCTCAATACCGAAGC
>JAZOBX010000264.1:0-11994 GCA_045596205.1 Eubacteriales bacterium
CAGTGACCGTCTGCATCGCTGTAGACCAGCACTTTTTCTTTTGTATGGCAAGGGAAAGGAATGGCCCCTCGCACGCCATTGATTTCTTTTTCCATTAGCACCTCTCTTTCGCTTTTAAAATACGTGTTGCTTGTTTCATCCTCATTTTCTGCAAATCGGTGAGTTTCCCGTTGCGTGACTATATAATAGCACACTATTCGTCGCTTGTCAAGTGTTTTTTTGAAAAAAGTTGAAAAAATTTTTAAAAAGCATCAAGTGCCGTCTCGCAAAATGATTATACGATAATATTTCAGGGCAGAAAAAAGAGAAGAAAGTGTCCCTTAATGTGTTCCCTTTCAGAAGAATGCGGTAACATAGCGAAATCTTTTTTTCACATTCTTTTGCGCAAAAGAAAATTTCTTTTGACAGATGAGGGAGAATGTGGTATACTACTTAAAAAGCAAAAAAGGAGAGCAAAATGGGACAAAAACTGCCAAAGTTGACCGCGTATCATATTGACGCCCCGATTTCCCCTCTCCGCATTGCCCTGCTGACAGACCTGCACAACGGCAGAGTGGACAATCTGAAAGAGTTGCTTTCCGAGGCACAGCCCGATATGGTCGCCCTTGTGGGGGACCTCTTTGAGGGCCCGCCCAGGCGGGAGACCTATGCCTTTTCGGAGGTACACAAGGTGCTGGAACTATGCGCCAAGACCGCGCCTACCTTTTACGCCCCGGGCAACCATGACCAGACCCTGCCCGAGGAAATCAGACGCTGGCTGGAGCAGTATCATATTCCCTATCTGGCGGATGAGTGCGTCCAATTTGGCGAGGTGTGGCTCGGCGGGCTTTGCTCTGCCTATTACAGAGACGACCCTACCCCCAATCTGGGATTTGCTTTGGACTTCTCCCAAAAAGAGGGATACAAAATTTTGCTTTGTCATCATCCCGAATACTACCGCCGTTATCTCAAAGACCTGGGCATTGACCTGTTTCTTTCGGGCCATAACCACGGTGGCCAATGGGCTTTCCGCGGCCAAGGTCTCTACGTGCCCGGTCAAGGGCTGTTTCCGCCCCACACCAGCGGTGTGGCAGACGGACGGCTGGTGGTCAGTCGGGGTATTTACAACAACGTAGCCGTTCCGCGGATCGGTACCCCCACCGAACTTGTGGTGGTACAGGTGGGGCGTGCGTATGAATAAGTGAGGATATTTTTTTGAAACTCATCATTGCAGAAAAACCAAGCCTTGCGCGGAACATTGCGGCGGGCATTGGAAAAACCGCCAGACGAAACGGATATCTGGAAGGCGAAGGGTATCTCATTACCTGGGCGTTCGGGCATCTGTTTTCGCTTGCGGATATTGAAGCCTATCAGGACCCCCCTGTGGAGGGGCCTCAAAAATGGAGCATGGACAATCTTCCCTGCTTCCCCAAAGAATTTCGCTTTGAGCTTCGCATGGGCGACGATAAAAAGCCCGATCAAGGCGTGATACAGCAGTTTAAGCTCATTGAAGCCCTTTGCAACCGTCCCGACGTGGATACCATTATTAACGCAGGGGACGCGGACCGCGAGGGGGAAATCATCGTGCGCACCTGCATTACCAAAGCGCTGAAAACCCCCAAGCCCTGCAAACGCCTTTGGCTCCCCGACCAGACCCCTCAGACCGTTGCCAAGGCGCTTTCCGAGATGAAAGCCGAAGCGGACTACGACAAGCTGGCAGACGAGGGCTATGCCCGTACCTATATCGACTGGCTGTATGGGGTAAACCTGACCCGTTACGCCACCCTGCAGACGGGGAGACTCCTTCGTGTGGGGCGCGTGATCGTGCCCATCGTCAAAGCCATCTACGACCGCGATATGGAAATTGCCCGCTTTAAGCCCGATATTTACTATGCGGTGCAATCCAAAGCCGAAACAGGCGGTGAGGTGGTGGAGCTGACCTCCAAGCAGAAGTTCCCCAAAGCGGAAAAAGAAAAGGCGGAAGAGCTGTGCCGTCTCTATAACGAATGCGGCGCGGTGGTCACCGACAAAAAGAGCAAAGAGGAAACGGTTTTTCCCGGGAAGCTCTATTCCTTGTCCACACTCCAGAACGTACTGGGTAAAAAATATAAAATGTCCATGAAGGACAGTCTGGAGATCGTGCAGGGCCTGTACGAAAAGGGCTACCTCACCTATCCCCGTACCAACTCCGAATACCTTGCCACCGCGGAAAAGGACAAAATCCGCACCATTTTAGGCAACGTGGCGAAGCTGGGCTATCCCGTGCAGTTCAGAGACAGCAAATACATTTTTGACGACAGCAAAATTGAGTCTCACTCTGCTCTGACCCCCACCTACAAGATCCCTGCCAAGGGCGACCTTTCCGAAAAGGAAACCGAGGTCTATTCCACCGTGTTCCGCCGCTTTGTGGCGGTGTTCTGCAGCGAGCCCTGCACCGCCCAAAAAAGCGAGCTGACGGTGGCTGTAGGCGACTACGAGACCTTTACGCTGAAGGGGACGGTGATGCTGACCCCCGGCTGGACCAAATACGACGATTATACCAAAAAAGACAAGCTCCTGCCCAAGCTGGAGATTGGCGACAAGGTCAACGTGGCATTCAAACCCGAAGAAAAGGAAACCGCGCCCCCCAAGCACTACACCATTGAAACCCTCAACAATTACCTGAAAAACCCCTTCCGCGAGGAAAAAGCAAAAGCCCCCGAGGACTTGGCAGAGGGGATGCTTGCCGAGGACGAAGAAGACTACCGCGCCATTTTTGAAGGCTTGGAGCTGGGCACGGAAGCCACCCGCACGGGCATTATTGACAACGCCAGAAAGAGCCGCTATATTGCTCTCAGCAAAGACGTATATACCATTCTGCCCGACGGTATTTTCCTCATTGAATCTCTGGAAAAGCTCCGCATCAGTATGGACAAATACAAAACCTCCCAGTTGGGTCAGGCGTTGAAAAAAGTGTTCCACGGCAGTATCACCGTGGCAGACAGCGTGCATCTGGCAGAGGAGGAGATCTCCGAGGTGTTCAGAAACGCCCCCGAAAAGAAGCCAGCCCCCGTGGTGGACCACGGTAAATTGGGCGAGATCATGGGCGCATGCCCCAAGTGCGGCAAAAGCGTCATCTGCGGAAAAACCTCCTACGGCTGTATGGGCTACTCTGACGGTTGCGACTTCCGCGCCCCCTTTACCCTTTGCGGCAGAGGCATCTCCGCCGCTGAAATGCGGGAGCTGCTCTCAAAGGGCAAGACCCGCAAGCTCTTTGGCTTTATTTCCCGCGCAGGCAGAAGCTTTTCCGCCTCGCTTGTGCTGATGGACGGCAGAGTGGAATTTGACTTCCACAAAAAAGAGGAAGAACCAAAGAAAACCAAAAAGACCAAATCCACCGCCTCCAAAACACCAAAAACGCCCAAATCCCCCAAAACCCCTGCCAAAGCCACCAAAAAGGCAGAGACAACGAAATAAAAAGCAAGGCTTTCGCACCAGCGAAAGCCTTTTATCATTGCAAATTGAAAAAATCATCCAAAAAACACCCGCATTTTTTCAATTTAGAGCGTTAAGTTGAAAAACATTTTTTGGATTTTTCAATTTAGGTTGACAAATTGAAAAAAAGTGGATATAATGAATATAGATTTTTCATTTTGGAGGTAACTTATGAATATTGCGGGAAAATACGTTTCCAATCTTTCGGGCGATGCCGCATATCTGTCTTTTTTGCCGTCCCCCTTGCCTCCTGAAATACAAACGGACGAGGAGATGGTCGCACTACTCATCGATGCCCATAAACAAATATATGCCTTGGAAAGTATTACGGCACATATCCCAAGCATGAAGCTGTTTACCTCTATGTATGTAAGAAAAGAGGCACTGATGTCTTCTCAGATCGAAGGCACGCAAGCTACTCTGGAGGATGTGCTTGATCCTACCTTAGACCAAAATGCCAACAGAGACGTGTCTGAAGTGGTCAATTACATTAAGGCGATGGATTACGCGCTGCAGCGTCTGGAAACCTTGCCGCTTTGTAACCGTTTTATAAAAGAGATACACGAAGTATTGATGCAAAGCACCAGAGGAAGCGAAAAATCTCCGGGCGAATTCAGAATTTCTCAAAACTGGATCGGAGGATCCGGCAGCACACTCAAAAACGCAAGATACATTCCGCCAAATCCCCAAGACATGGATGAATGCATGTCGGAGTTGGAGAAATATATCAACAGTAGTGACCCCCTTGACGTATTGGTGCAAGCCGCGTTGATTCATTACCAGTTTGAGACGATACACCCCTTTCTTGACGGGAACGGAAGAGTAGGCAGATTGCTGATTACCTTGTTTCTCATGGAAAAGAAAGTGCTAAGCTCCCCTGCGCTGTATATTTCCTATTATCTCAAAAGTAATAGAATTGAATACTATGACAGAATGAGCGAGGTACGTGTCAAGGGAGATTATGTACAATGGGTAAAATTCTTCCTTCGCGGCATCGCAGAGTCCGCAAAAGATGCTATTTCCTCCATTCATCGGTTACACAATCTGCACGAAGAAAATCTTGCAAAACTGGAAGTCTTGGGAAGAGCAAGAATCAACGCTATAAAGCTTTTTTCTTACATTGAGCAGAACCCCATCATTGATATTCAAAAAACAGCCAAAGCGCTGCAACTCAGTTATAATACGGTGGATACCGCCATTAAGCGTCTTTGTGCGCTCTCCATTTTGGAGCGGAATCCACAAAAAGGCAAAAAAACCTTTATTTATGCAAAATACATTGAAATCCTAAAAAACGGAACTGACTAAAACGAAAGGGCTTTCGCAACAGCGAAAGCCCTACTTTTATGGTTAGTAAATAATTATGTTTATACAGTTCAAAAGATGATGTTTACTGAATCACAAGGCAGAACGTGAGAAGAATGCCGAAGAAGGCGAAGTTGATGAGAGAAAAGAGGGCGAGGAAGGAGAGGGTTTTGCCTTTGTAGTGGCTGGTGTAGGTGCGGAAGGTGATGAGGCTGGCGAGGGAGGCAATGAGGGTGCCCGTACCGCCGATGTTCACGCCCCAGAGCAGGCTGCGGTAGTCCTCGGTGAAGGCGGAAAGGAGAATGGCGGAGGGCACGTTGCTGATCAACTGGCAGGAGAGGGAGGACACCACTAGGGGATTTTTGGCAAGGAGGGAGGACAGAAGCTGTTCCACCGCATCTATCCGAGCAAGGTTCCCTGCAAACACGAAAAAGGCGCAGAAGGTGAGCAGCAGACCGTAGTCCACCTGCAAGAGGGCTTTTCTGTCTAAGAAAAGGATGCCCAGCACCACCAGCACAAGGCAGAGGCGATAGTCAATCACCCGAAAGACCGTCAGTACCGACACCAAAAACAGCAACAGATACAGGGCTGTTTTCCCCTTGGGCAGGGGGTCAGGCGTTTGCTCTTCCAAGGTGAGCTTTACGGGCTTTACAAAAAGAACGGAGAGGGTAATCAGCGCCACAGCCAAAAGAAAGGGCGGGAGCATAATGGCGGTGAATTCTCCTGTGGGGATATGGAATTTTTCGTAGAGATAGAGATTCTGGGGATTGCCGAAGGGAGTCAGCATACCGCCGAGATTAGCGGAAATATTCTGCATAATAAAGGTAAAAGGCAGATATTTCTCCTGCCCCGTGGCGCAAAGGACACCGAAAGAAAGGGGCAGAAAGGTCAGCAGCGCCATATCGTTGGCTATCAGCATAGAGCCGATAAAGGTGATGTAGAGCACCGCCAAAACAGCAGACCGCGCCGTTCCCGTCAGCTCCACGATTTTTCGCGCCATGAAGGTGAAAAAGTGAATATTGCGGAGCGCGCAGACCACCGCCAGAGTGGCAAACAGGCAGGCAAGGGTTTTGAAATCAAAATAGTCTATGTATTGGCTGTCGGGGGGCACGAGCATGGCCGTTGCGACCGCCAGCGCCGTGGCAATCAGCGGCATGGCAAAATGGCCGCAAAAATGCAGAATGGCTTTTTCCAGCTCCGCCAAGGTGGGGATATGATGGTGCCGATGGGGTTTCAGCGCTACGGTTTTGCTCATGGCTCTTCCCTTCCTTTCTTTTTCACACAAGGGATAGTTATAGCACAAAACCCCATTCTTGTCAATGGGTTTTATTTTATTTTTATAAAATAAACTTCTGTTTTTTGCCAAGGTCTTTACAACGGAGCAAATTTATGATAAAGTGAAAATACCACTTCCATCAGGAGGCAGTATATGTATTTTACCAAAGACGATTGGGCAAAAACAAGTGAAGTCTACGAGGCATGGTGGGCAGGAACGCTCCGTCGACCGCTGATTCATTTTGCCCACAGAGAATTGACCTATCCCCAGATCTCCCTTTCAAATTGCGACAATTTTACCAAACCGCCCGAGGAGGTGATTTTGGAAATTGACCGCAATATTCAAAACACCGAATATTACGGCGACGGCTTCCCTTGTGTGGGCTTTGAGTTTTTCGGGGCGGGGGTGCTGGCGGCATATCTGGGCTCTCACGCTTCCCTTGCCACGGGCACAGTTTGGTTTGAGCCTCTTGCAAGCGAGCCAGCGCTTTCGGATATACATCTGTCCTTTGACCCCAATAACCCCTGGTTTTGCCGTTGCAAAGACCTGTACCACGCCGCCGTCAAGCATTGGCAAGGCAAGGTAATGCTGGGCATGACCGACATTGGCGGCGAAATGGACGTGTTGGCGTCTCTTTTGGGCACAGAGCGGTTGCTCTATTCCCTCTATGACGAGCCGGAGGAAGTGAAGCGGCTACTGTCTGAAATCCACGAAGTGTGGCTCAAAGTATATTTTGAACTGCAAAGCATCATAGAACCTACCAACCCCGGGTATATGGACTGGCCAAGACTCTTTTCCGCCAAGCCCTACTACACCCAGCAATGCGATTTCTGCTATATGATTTCCCCAGCTATGTTTGACGAATTTGTAAAAGATACGCTCCTTTCCACATCAAAGAAAATTGAACGCACCATGTACCATCTGGACGGCAGAGGACAGCTTTCCCATCTGGACACTATCCTCCAAATGGACAAGGTGCAAGCGGTGCAATGGGTCCCCGGTGACGTAGGCCCCAGCGGATTGGTATGGCTGGACGTGTATCAAAAGATTAAGGCCGCAGGCAAGGGCATGGAATTCAGAGGTCACACCTACCATTTTGCCGACGTGACAAGTGCGATCGGTGGCGAAGGCTTTTACCTCAATGCAGACTTCTGCCCCGACAAGCCCAAAACAAAGGAAGCCATCCGTGCTTTCCTTGCCACTTACGACACCGACGGCAGATACCCTTTTACCATGCCAAAATAAGAAACCCCCTCGCTTTTTCCTCAAAAAGCGGGGGGTTTATTCATTCATGCGCCGACAGGCGCAATTCATGCCGCAGGCAATTCATGACACAAAGTGTCAATTCATGCAACCGCAAGGTTGCAATTCATTGCGTGTCTCCTGCGGAGAATACGCAAATATCCCTATTACAAGCTGTTTTTGGGGCAGACTTTCATACATATCCCGCACACGCTCCCCCTGCCGATCTGCTGAAAGTGCTCTTTCATATAGCGGGAGCATTTTTCGGGGTCAATGTTTCTGCCCTCTGCCGTGGGCAATTCTCCGAAAATCGCCCCTGCGGGGCAAGCTGTCTGACAAAGGGTACAGCCGCCGCATCCGTTTTCCAAAATAGGGTGTTCCGCTTTCAGGGGCATATCCGTCAGTACGGTGGCAAGGCGAATTTTGCTGCCAAATTCGGGGGTGATAAGCAGCCCATTTTTGCCCACGTAGCCCATACCCGACAGCACAGCGGCGGTTTTATGGGGAATCACGCCCTCGTAGGGGGCTTCCTTGCCTTGGCTTTGGCTGGCGGCAATGGGCATAGCGGCGTGACCCAATTTTTCTATTTCTCGCGAAAGGCGGAAGGCGATTTGGTCCAGTAGAAAATTGGCGGTGCGGTAGTGCTGAAAATAGATGTAGGTGGGGGCTTCGCCGATGGTGGCAAGCACCGCATCCGACAGCTTGACTGCCACCGTCACCCCATAGGTCAGGTGGGGCGCAAGGGGTGTGGGCGGTGTGTCAAAGTGGCAAAATCCCACCAGGTCCGCGCCCTGTTCTTTTGCAAACGCAGAAAGATATTCCTGCATAGACTGTTGCTGCATGGCGTTTATTCCTTCGGTTTATTTTGGAGGGCGTCCAGGTCCAGTTGGAGCTGGCGCAGGTCTTCCATGTCGTTTTTGGCTTGGTCGGGTATGCTAGCTCTCGCCTCTTTTCCCACAAGGAAAAATTCATAGTGACCGCAGGATTTACAAACAAAGCTTTCAATGGGGGTCATAGAGTTTGCCAAAACGAAGGGCGGGCAGGTTCTCACCAGGTCGGTGTTCCCACATTGGGTGCATTTCACAGCAGTTTCCTCCAAAACAGTTTTTTACCCTTTCATTGTAACACAATTTGGCGTTTGTGTCAATAAAAGCCGTCTTGACTTGTCCCACAAAACATGATACAATCAAGAAAAAAGCAAAAAGGAGATACCCCCATGCCGAGAAGATTGCTACACTTTATGGATCACATCGAGGACTTTTGCCCCGAAGACATGATTGTAGACGCCACCCCCTCCATGGAGCGGGTATGCGCCTATTTTTGCAGACAGTACGGCACAGACCCCGGCACCGACAGAATGCTCGCCATCCTTTCCACCCCCATGAAAATAAACGGCTTTGTGGGTACGAAGCAAAACTATTTTATCACGGAGATCATGCAGCTGCGCATTGTGGACAGCATCATAAACAACCGACTGATGCGGCTTGCCCTCTCCCCTGCCCAGGCCCTCTCCGCCATTGCCGCCTGTCCCGAAAGCATTCGCTATGACCTGGCGGTGCTTCTCATTTGCCTTTGCGGCGTGGACCACGATATCACCTCCGCCGAGCGGTCATTCCTCTACGACGTGATTGATTTGGTCTAACAAAGATACTGTAATTGTAAATGCAGGAGGTGGAACAATTGACGATTAACGATGCGGTTGCTATGAGAACGCTGAAGTTGATGCAAAGCAAGGGCATCACCCAATACCGTTTAGAGCAGGATTCGGGGATTTTTCACGGTGCTATGGACAGGATATTGCAAAGCAAAAACAAAACCGTTTCTTTTACCACCGTATTTCGACTCGCGCGTGGATTCCATATGACCCTTGAAGAATTTATTGATGACGATTTATTCAGACGCGACGACCTTGAATTAGACTAAAGCCGAGCTTGACGATATCACCAAGCTCGGTTTTTTATTAGATAAAAAGCGTGATACTCTATCAAAGTATCACGCTCATTTTTGGCTTGCCCTTAGGGACAAATGGAAATATGCCTTTGTAAACGAGGGTCAGGGGGTATGATTGCCGCCACCGTCGGAGGGGTTACCGTGGTTATTGTCGGGAGGAGCGACTTCGCTTGGGTCGTTTTGGCTACCGCCATCGTGTGAGGGAGGATTCGTTTCTTCATTGCCGTTGTCGCCGCCCGGGAAAAAGATATCGGGCAGGTTGGTGTCAAACTCCACCACTTCCCCGCTTTCGCAATCTACCTTTAATTCATACACGATGCCCGTTGCTTTAAAGCGGACGGTCACCGCGTAAACCATTTTCTTGTCCTCGCCCCGCTGGGGTTTGGCTTGGATCTGACACCATTCCAGATCGGTTTCGTCCCACCCAAACAGGGTGAGCAGGCTTTGCAGGACCTCCTCCTGCTTGACGAATCCACCTACGTTGCCCGAGGAAATGTCTTTGCCGAAGGGGTCGTCTTTCTCGCCCTTGCCGGGACGGGTGGAATAGAGCAGATTCAGCTCCTTAATGGACATATGGGCAAGATCACTTGCGTCTTCCGTATCATATCCTTCTATGCCTTGCACCATTTTGTCTACCAGATGCATTTTGCCCACCGACACGCCGTTTTCTTCTGCCTTTTGGCGCAGCTCGTCATCCACGTCAAGGCCTTGGGCAATAATGGAGCATTCCATACCCGATTTTTCAAACACGGCGTTGATTTTTTCGGTAATGTCGGAAAGATAGGCGTTTGTGGAGGATTCGTCCTTGCCGTCCACACTCACCAGAATGGAGTTGGCGTCTCCCGTGAGATAGCCGCTCATATACATGGCGCCCACCACGGCGGAAAGAGCGGTTTGCATATCCACGCCCTCCAGCTTTAGATCAGCCAGAACCGACGTGGCGTCCTCGTTGCCTGCCAGACATTTTACCACCTTGTTTTCCCCATCCATTTGCAGTTCAATGCTGGGGTTTACGTCAAGATAAATAAAGGTTTCGGGAGCAAGGGGCGAGGCGTGTTTTTCTTTTTCGGGCAACAGCAGTCCCACCGAAAGTCCCGACAGAAACAGCACCAGACAGAGGGCTGCCGCCGCCACGCGGCGAAGGGGGAGTTGCCAGCTTAAAAATTTGTCAAGCAGAGACGGCCTTGGTGATGCAGGCGTGTCTGCGGGGGCGTCTGCGGGAAGCTGTTCTTCCTGCTTGCAGGATGCCAGAATGCTGTCACAGAGGTTGGGCGTTTCTTGCGCAAAGGCGTCTGTGAGGCGTTGTCTCAAATCCCGTTTTTTCACTTTTGCTCCTCCTTTTCTTGGATTTCGATTTGCAGCTTCTTAATGGCGCGGTTGTATTTGGACAGCACGGTGGACAGAGGCTTTTGCAGAAGCTTGGCGATTTCCCTGTGTTTCATACCCGAAACGATATGCAAGGTAATCACTTCTCTCTCTTCTTCGCTGAGGGTGGAAAGCATTTGGCGAAGAAATTCGCGGTTGATGACCTCTTCCGTGAAATCCTCTTCTGCCGAAGGGGGAAAGGCTTCGTCCAAAGAAACCGTCCGCTTGGCTTTTTGAAAATGCCGTCGGATCAGATTCATTTCTACGGTAAAGACCCAAGCCATAGGCTTGCCCATGGGTTGGTAGCGGGGGGCGTTTTTCCAGATTTGTACGAAGGTATCGTGGGTCACGTCTTCCGCATCGGGTTTACTTGCCGTTTTGGAGAGCGCATAGGCGTATACGTCGGTTTGAATCAACCCGTACAGCTCCTCCATTGCCGACATATCTCCCCGCGCCATCCGACCGATCAGGTCTTCTGCCCGCCCGTCGCGTGAGCGGACTTCGCCATCGGTCATTGTGCATACGGTCAGCATGATTTTTATCACCTTTCTCTTTGGATTCTATTCTCTATTATAGCACAAAAAGGGATAAAAAACAACGGTTTTTCCCACCTTCCCCCCTTTTCCTCGGGGCTTTTGGCAGAGCAGAAAGCCAAGAGTTATTTTTTACCTCAGCAAAGGGACGGTGGAGCTTCCCCCACCGTCCGTATATACAAAAGCCTTATTGGCCGGTGGAAAGCTCCAGCTCCACGCCGTTCATTTCCGCCTTCAGCACGGTACCGCTGGCGGCTTCCAATACCAGCTCGTATTCGTCGCCTGCCACAGTTTCCAGCTCCACGGAAACGATGATGCCCTCTTTACCGCGATGGATGCTCACCTCGGTTTCCTCCAGGGATTCTTCGGTAATGCCAAGGAGCGTCATGACGGTTTTGAGAATTTCGCCGCGGGAAACGTCAGGCTCTTCTGTGTTACCGCCTTGCCATTTGTCACCGAAAATACCGCCCATGATCTGGTTTTTAATGTCCTCAATGCTCACATTGTGTTTGTCGCAGAAGTCTTCTAAAAATGCATCGGGATCAAAGGGCTCGTAGGCTTCGCTTTCGCTTTCCAGAATTTCGCCTGTGACGGCATCCAAGGTGATTTCGTATTCCATATCTTCATAGACGAACTTCACTTCGTAGAGCATTTTGCCGTCGTCTCTGGTCACACGCACACGGGGCATGGTCACTTTGGTCAGGTCAATTTCCAGACTGCCTATGGCGGTGGCAATGGCTTCCATTCTGCCAAGATAGGCATCTTCGATTTCTTTGCCCAGCTTCTTGAAATGTCCTTTGATTTCTTCAGAGGTGTCTTCCAGCATCATGCGCAGCTCGTTGACCTTCAGCTTTGCCAGCTAAGTCGGATCGT
>JAZOBX010000265.1:0-9038 GCA_045596205.1 Eubacteriales bacterium
GCTGCCGCCCGTCTATCAGCCCAACTGCAGGATGAGGAACTGGCCTCTCTGTGTCAATTTACCATCACAAATGACGGATCAATAGACCGTCTTTCCGCTCAGGTTCAATTATTTTTGTCCCAAATACAAAATCTGCAATAAGAATGGAGAAACACCATGGATAAAAGTTTGCTTTTGAAGAAAAAACACGCATTTGACGGTGCTTCTGATGCCTATAAGCAAGAAGTGTTTTCTTATGCTGACGGTTACAAACGCTACCTTGATGATGCCAAAACCGAAAGAGAAGCTGTGATTGCCGCTATCGCTTTGGCAGAAGCTGAGGGATACAAGCCCTATGAATTCGGTGATGCGATTCACGTTGGAGATAAACTTTACTACAACAACCGCGGTAAAAATCTCTTTCTGTTCAGAATCGGCTCTAAAGATCTGAACACGGCAGGTTTGCGAATTCTTGCCGCCCACATTGACTCTCCCCGTATTGACCTGAAACAAAATCCTCTGTATGAAGACAGCGGGATGTGCTTTTTGAAGACCCACTACTACGGCGGTATCAAAAAATACCAATGGACCGCGCTTCCTCTTGCACTTCACGGTGTTGTGATTCTCAAAGACGGAACTTCCGTTTCTGTTTCTATCGGTGAAGACGAAAACGATCCTATTTTCTACATCAACGATCTTTTGCCTCACCTTGGCCAGGATCAAGCGTCCAAGCCTCTTGGCTCTGCCATTTCCGGCGAATCTCTCAATATTCTTGTAGGCGGCGTACCTTACGCCACGGAAGAAGGCGAAGAAAAGATTAAATATAACATTTTGCACCTTCTTCATGAAAAATACGGTATGACTGAAGCAGATTTCCTTTCTGCTGAACTGTCTGCTGTTCCTGCATTCAAAGCCAAAGATGTTGGTCTTGACAGACTCTTTATCGGCGCATACGGTCATGATGACCGCGTTTGTGCATATCCTCAGCTGACCGCCCTCTTTGCCTCCGAAGACACCGAAAATTCTTCTTTGATTATCTTGGCTGACAAAGAAGAAACAGGTAGCGATGGTAACACCGGTATGAGCGCAGATATCATGCTTGATTTGATTGATGCTATTTCCCACGAAATGGGTGCTATGCCTGCTCGTGTACGTGCCAATTCTAAGTGCCTGTCCGCTGACGTTTGCGCAGCGTTTGATCCCAACTTTGCGGAAGTATACGAAAGACGCAACAGCGCAATGATTTCTTGCGGTACTGCTATTATGAAGTTTACCGGTTCTCGCGGCAAATCCTCCACCAATGATGCTTCTGCTGAATTCGTTGGCTATATCCGCAGTATTCTTGACGGTGCGGGTGTGGCATGGCAGACTTGCGAACTTGGTAAAGTAGACCAAGGCGGCGGCGGAACTGTTGCCAAATATATCTCTAAACATAACATTGATACCATTGATATCGGCGTACCTGTCATTTCTATGCACGCGCCTTACGAAGTTGTGTCTAAGATTGACGTTTACGAAACCCACCGCGCTTGCTTATCTTTTATTGATGCTTAACCCTCAGATTAAAAAACAACTGTCTTCTGCCACTGAACGGTATCAGCAAATTGAAAAACTGATGGCAGATCCTTCAATTTTTGCCAAAAGGGATGAAATGATGTTCCTTTTGGCAGAAAAGAAGCAGATTTCTCCCATTGTTGAGCAATATCTTGTTTATGTTGAAATAGAAACTGCTATTCTTGAAGCCAAACTGCTTCTTGAAGATGCAGGAGAAGACGAAGAGATTCGTCAATTGGCAGAAATGGAGATCGAAGAGCTCTCCAGGAAGCTTGCGGACGAAGAAAATACACTCCTTCGCCTGATGATTCCCAAAAATCCCGATGACAGTAAAAACGTGGTCATGGAAATTCGCTCAGGTACAGGTGGGGAGGAAGCCGCTTTGTTTGCGGCAGATTTGTTTCGTATGTACGGAATGTATGCAGAACGCCACCGTTTGAAAATGGAGCGTATCAGTGCCAGTCCTACAGAGCTTGGCGGCTTCAAGGAGATTTGCTTCCGCGTGGAAGGGAAGGATGCTTTTGCGCGTTTGAAATACGAAAGCGGTGTCCACCGTGTGCAGAGAGTTCCCAAAACCGAGTCACAAGGCAGAATTCAGACTTCCGCTGTTACGGTTGCTGTTCTCCCAGAAGCAGAAGAAGTGGAAGTGGAAATCAAGCCTACCGATATTAAGGTGGAATCCTGCAAGAGTAGCGGCGCCGGGGGGCAGCATATCAATAAAACCGAATCTGCAGTCCGTATTACCCATCTTCCGAGCGGCATTGTGGTTGAATGTCAGGAAGAACGAAGCCAATTCAAAAACAAAGATAAGGCAATGAAACTGCTCCGCACGATGCTATATGACATCAAACAGCGCGAGCAGACAGAAGCCATTGCAAATCAGCGCAAAACCCAGGTGGGAACAGGTGACAGAAGCGAAAAAATCCGTACCTATAATTTCCCGCAAAGTCGTGTATCCGACCACCGCATCCAACTCACTCTCTATTCTCTTTCCGCTTTTCTGGACGGTGATATGGATGAGATGATTGATGCTTTAGCTACAGCGGAAACCGCTGAAAAGTTGAAAGGCGAACAGGAAGAATGAACACCGCAGTCCATGCCGTTTTGAAAAATAGTCCTGATGCTCTTGTCATTAAACAAGCGGCAGAAATCATTCGTCGGGGAGGCCTGGTGGCTTTCCCGACTGAGACTGTTTACGGACTTGGCGCTGACGGCACAAGAGACGATGCCGCCCATGCCATTTATCGTGCCAAAGGACGGCCTGCTGACAATCCTTTGATTTTGCATATAGCAGATCCTACAGATGCAGAAAAGTATACCTATGTTTCACCTCTGTACGAAAGACTGGCAAATGCCTTTATGCCGGGTCCTTTAACCGTGATTATGAGTGCCAAAGAAACCGTGCCGCTCAGTGTTAGGGCATCCTTGCCCACCGTTGCTGTGCGTTGTCCTTCTCATCCCATAGCCCAGGCGCTGATACGCGCATCAGGTACTGCGATTGCCGCACCTTCTGCTAACCTGTCCGGCAGTCCCTCTCCCACCTGCGCCCGTCACGTATATGACGATATGCAGGGAAGAATTGATATGATACTTGACGGTGGGGATTGCGACATCGGTCTTGAATCTACCATCGTAAAAATCCTGGATGATCAAACCATGCTTCTCCTTCGCCCCGGTGCCATTACAGTTGAACAACTCTCAAAGTTTGGAGACGTGCAGATTGCTGATGCGGTTAAAGGCGCATTAAAAGAAGGGCAAGTGGCTGAATCTCCCGGTATGAAGTATAAGCATTACGCTCCCAAAGCAGAGCTGGTTTTGCTAAAAGGAGATGATAATGCAAGGCAGAACTATATTTTGTCGCAAAAAGATAGCTCAATAGCCGTTTTGTGTTATCATGAGGAACTGTCTCTTTATGCTGCTCATATTCCCGAAGACCGTTTGTTTGATTTGGGCGAGGCAGACGATGTGCCTACCCATTGCAACCGTTTGTTCAGACTCTTGCGGCAATCCGATTTATCAAACGTTACCCGCATATTTGCGCCCTTACCCTTGGCGGAAGGTATGGGACTAGCGCTATACAACCGCATGATCCGAGCCGCCGCACACCGCATTACCGAAATATAAATAGAAAGGAATCAACATGGCAAAAGGAAAAGATAAACGCAGAATCAGTTTGCTGGAAGCCGAAGTCACCGAGCAACCGATTACTGAAACTATAGAAACGAATTATATGCCTTACGTGATGAGTGTCATTATTTCCCGTGCCATTCCTTCTATTGACGGGTTTAAGCCTTCTCATCGCAAGCTCCTTTACACAATGTATAAAATGGGACTGCTCACAGGCCAAAGAACAAAAAGCGCCAATGTAGTCGGTCAAACCATGAAACTCAATCCCCACGGTGATGCTGCCATTTACGAAACAATGGTAAGACTTACCAGAGGAAATGAATCTCTCCTTCATCCCTTCGTTGACTCCAAGGGAAGCTTTGGCAAACAGTATAGCCGAGATATGGCGTATGCCGCCTCCAGATATACGGAAGTTAAGCTTGATGCTTTTGCAAGTGAGCTGTTTGAGGGGATTGACCGAGACGCTGTAGATATGGTGCCAAACTATGATAACACCATGGAAGAGCCCACCATTTTGCCTACCACTTTCCCCAATATCCTGGTTTCTCCCAACTTGGGTATTGCCGTTGGTATGGCTTGTTCCATTTGTTCTTTTAACTTGGCTGAAGTGTGCGATGGCACCATTGCCATTCTTCGCAATCCCGACATTACTGTAGATAAGTTAATGACCATCATCAAAGCCCCCGATTTTCCGGGCGGCGGGCAGATTGTCTACGATAAAGAGGTTCTGCGCCAGATTTATACCACAGGCTCCGGCAGCGTTCGTATTCGCGCCAGATACCGCTATGATAAAGAGCAGAACGCCATTGATATCCTTCAGATTCCCTATAGTACCTGCATTGAAAACATTATCAAGAAGATTACTGATATGGTCAAGGAAGGCAAACTTCGTGCCGTTACAGACGTGCGCGACGCCATTGACCTCAACGGCTTTAAGCTCACCATAGATTTGCGTAAAGGCACCGATCCTGAAAAACTCATGGCTCGCCTCTTTAAGCAAACCACGCTTGAAGATACTTTTGATTGCAATTTCAACATCCTGATTCACGACACACCCAGACAACTTGGTGTGCTGGATATTTTGAAAACCTGGATTGAGTTCAGAATGACTTGTCTGCGCAGGGAATTGCAATTCACTTTGCAGAAGAAGCTGGATAAACTCCATCTTTTGCTAGGTCTCGCTTCGCTTCTTCTGGATATTGATAAAGCTATTCGCATCATTCGCTCCACAGAAAAAGAATCCGACGTGGTACCCAACCTGATGGAGGCCTATCACATCACTGAGCGGCAGGCTGAATACATTGCTGAAATCAAACTCCGCCACCTTAACAGAGAATATATTATCCACCGCACCAAAGAAATTGAAGATCTGCAAAAGGATATTGACGAGATCAGCGCTACTATCAAAGATGATTTGAAGGTCAAAGCATTGATTGCAGAACAATTGCATTCTATTAAAAAGAAGTACGGAAAGCCCAGAAAAACGCAACTCATCAATCCTGAAGACATTGAAGAACTTGACCCTGAAGATTTGATTGACAGTTATCCTGTGCATATTGTGGTATCCAAAGAAGGCTACTGCAAGAAGCTGATGAAATCCAGCACCAAGCTCGAAGATCACAAATTTAAAGACGGCGACGAGGTTCTCTATCATCAAGTGGTGGACAACTCTTCTATCCTGTACCTGTTTACCACTAACGGCAATCTCTATAAAGCGAAGGTCAACGATTTTGAAGTGGCTAAGCCTTCATCACTTGGTGATTATCTTCCTGCTGTTTGCCGTATGGAAGAAGGGGAGATGATTTCCGCTGTTGTTGCGATTGACGGCACCAAAGAACAAGTAAAGAATCTGATTTTTGTCTTTGAAAACGGTAAGGGAGTTCGTATTCCCATCAAAGAATTTGACATTCAAACCAAACGCCAGCGCCTGACGCAAGCCATCAGCACAAAAGTGCTTCCCATAGGCGTTTTCTGTGAGGAAAAAGAAAAAGAGCTTTTGCTTGTTTCCGATCTATCCAAAGGAATCGTTATCCGTGAAGACATCATTCCCAAGGCTGCACACAGTGGCGCCGGCGGTACCACTTTGTTTACTTTGAAAAAAGGCTCAAAATTGGTACATGCCTCCATTGTTCGCGAAGAAAGCGAAGTCGATTTGCCCACCAAAATCAGAAAAGCTTCTATTCCCGCTACAGGCGTAGACTTCAAACTCCCCGAATCATAATATTTTTTCTAAATCTTGAGCGCTTTGCCTTTTAACATAAATAGGCAAAGTGCTTTTTGTATACTTCATTTTGTTGGAGAAAAAATAACAACAACTGATTAAACAAAATGAGGTAAATAAAATGAAAAAACAAATTGCGCTTCTCATGGTCCTGCTAACCCTTGTGGGATGCCTCAGCAGTTGCGGCCGCAATAAGAAAAATGAAGTTTATTATCTTAACTTCAAGCCCGAGATCGCTGAAATTTACCAGAGAATTGCCGCAGACTACAAAAAAGAAACAGGGAACACTCTACGCGTAGTCACAGCAGCAAGCGGCACTTATGAGCAAACACTGAAATCTGAAATTGGCAAATCAAATGCACCTACTATTTTCCAGTTTAACGGTCCCGTAGGTTACCGTTCTTGGAAAAACTACTGCGCTAACCTAAAAGACACTAAAATTTATCAAGCTTTAAGTGATACGAATTTGTCTATCCAGGATGAGCAAGGCGTTTGGGGAATACCGTATGTAGTTGAAGGATACGGAATTGTCTATAACAAAGCCATTACTGACACTTACTTGGCACTCCCAGGACGCTCAACAAATATTACCTCCATGAATGATATTCAATCTTTTGATACCTTCAAAGCCGTTGTAGAGGATATGACAGCTCACAAAAACGAGCTTGTCATTGACGGTGTGTTCGCCGCTACTTCCTTAAAGTCGGGCGAAGATTGGAGATGGAGAACGCACTTAGCGAATATCGCCATTCACAATGAGTTTAACGACAATCAGATTGACTTAACTAACCCTGATGATGTCAAAGAAGTTACCTTCAAATACGCAAACGAATACAAGAATATTTTTGACTTGTATATCAACAACTCCACCACAGACAAAAAACTGCTTGGCACAAAGCAAGTGGCGGATTCCATGGCGGAATTTGCTCTTGGCAAATGTGCAATGGTGCAAAACGGCAACTGGGCATGGAGCCAGATCAATGAAGTTACAGGAAACAAAGTGAAAGAAAGCGATATCCGTATGATGCCGATTTATACAGGTATTGAAGGAGAGGGAAGCCAAGGTATTTGTATAGGTACGGAAAACTATCTTGCCATTAATAAAAATGCAAGCCCTGAAAAACAAGAAGCCGCCGCAGATTTCTTGTATTGGCTATATAATTCTGACACAGGCAAAAACTATGTATTAAAAGAGCTGAATTTTATTGCACCGTTTAATACTTTTGATAAAACGGATCGCCCCGATGACCCACTTTCTAAAGAAGTGATGGATTGGATGGAAAAAGAAAATATTCAAAATATCCCTTGGGACTTCGTGGTATTTCCCAGCCAGAATTTCAAAGACGATTTTGGTTCCGCTTTGCTTCAATATGCGCAAGGCACAAAAACCTGGGAGGACGTGAAGAACACATTTATCACCTCATGGAAGGCTGAAAGCCAGTCATAAGGAGTCTAAGAATGAGACGAAATCTTGGCAAATATTTTCCCCTGTTCGTAATGCCTACGCTTATCGCATTTATGATTTCTTTTTTGATACCTTTTGTGCTTGGCATTGGCCTTTCATTCACTGAATTTACCACAATTGCAGATGCAAAATTTGTGGGAATTGAAAATTATCGGACTTTATTTTCGGGCAGTAGTAGTTTTTTGCAGGCATTGTGGTTTACTTTACGGTTTACGGTTGTGTCTGTTATCACTGTAAATCTTTTTGCATTCTTACTTGCACTTGTTCTAACAAGAGGGCTGAAAGGCACTAACTTTTTTCGCACCGTATTGTTTACACCCAACCTGATTGGCGGCATCGTACTTGGGTATATCTGGCAGCTCATCATCAATGCTTTTTTACTGAGACTTGGTGTGGATATTACCTACGCAGCGAAGTACGGATTTTGGGGGCTTGTACTCGTTATGAACTGGCAACTCATTGGATATATGATGATCATTTATATTGCGGGGCTACAAAGCATACCTGTGGAATTAAAAGAGTCCGCTTCTATTGATGGGGCAGGCGCTTGGGCAGCCCTTAAAAACGTTGTTTTGCCGCTTATGTCTTCTTCTTTTACTATCTGCCTGTTCCTGACGCTTACCAATTCTTTTAAGCTTTTTGACCAAAACTTTGCGCTTACTAACGGTGCTCCGGGAAACCAAACCTCTATGCTTGCTTTGGATATTTATAAAACCTTCTATGGAAGAGTCGGCAGCGAAGGCGTAGGGCAAGCTAAGGCAGTATTGTTCTTTTTACTTGTTTCTCTGATCGCCTTGCTTCAGCTGAAATTGACGGGAAGATACGAGGCGAAGAATAAATGAGAAAAACAAAATATGATATTTTCCTGACGGTAATCATGGTTTCGGTAACCATTGCGTTTGTGATGCCAATTCTCATCGTAGCAATGAATTCTGTAAAAGGGCAGTTTTATATTTCCACTTTCCCTTTTTCATTTCCGAACAGGGAAACTTTTGTAGGATTGGAAAACTACCGAAATGGTATTTTGAAAACCGATTTCTTTCGCGCAATCGGGTATTCGCTTTGGATTACCGTTGCTTCTACTGTGTTAATTCTACTTTGCACGTCCATGACGGCATGGTTTCTGCAAAGATGGGAAACCAAGCTTTCAAAGATACTATTTTATCTTTTTATCTTTAGCATGATAGTTCCATTCCAAATGGTCATGTTTACTATGTCTAAAATGGCGAACTTGCTGTATCTGGAGAATCCTTTGGGGATTGTTTTGATTTATTTGGGATTTGGTGCGGCATTATCGGTCTTTCTTTACAATGGATTTATTCACGGTATTCCAAAATCTTTGGAGGAAGCTGCAGAAATAGACGGATGTACACCTGTGCGGATGTTCTTCTCGGTAATATTCCCTTTGCTAAAGCCCATTTCCACAACTGCGGCAGTACTGAATGCGATGTGGATTTGGAACGACTACCTGCTCCCTTACTTGATTATCGGCAGCAAATACAAAACGTTGCCTGTAGCGGTGCAATATTTGCAGGGAGGATATGGCTCCAGAGATATGGGAGCGCTGATGGCAATGCTTGTGCTGGCCATCATTCCAATCATTCTGTTTTACGCGTTGGCGCAGAAACATGTCATTCGCGGTGTGATAGCGGGAGCGGTAAAAGAATAACACAAGGTTGCCTTCTTTTATTG
>JAZOBX010000266.1:0-1875 GCA_045596205.1 Eubacteriales bacterium
ATTATGACGGACGTGCCGATTGAGAGTGTGGAGCATTTTATAGAGCTGTTCCATCGCGGAGAATACGAAGTCTTTACCAGAAAGGGGTATACACCCGAAGAATAAGCGGGGGTTTTCCCACTTATCTCCAAATTTGGTAAATAACATTGATTATACAGTATAGATTTTTGGCAAAAGCAGATTTACAAGAATGCCAAAAAAGAAAGGTAACCAACATGAAAAAAGTACAAAAAAGCGCCTATCTCACGCGGATTCGTCCTGTGGCAAAGACGCTGATGGACAGTTTGTGCGCGCTGTACCCTTACGCAAGCATTCTGGTCACGGACGTCAGCGCGAAAAACTACCGCGTATCCCGCAGCGGTGTGGGTGTAAGCCAGAATACCCGCTTCGGTGATAAGGGCGCGGTGATCAAGGTCTATGACGGCAAGTCTTACGCTGAATACGCCACAAGTGACCTGTCGGATGCCGCCATTCCTATGATTCTGAAAAAAATCAAGGAGGAGCTGCTGCCCATGGGCGAGGCTCTTCCCCAAGGCGTTGCCCTCTCCGCTTATCCTGCGCTCCCCGATGACACACAGGTGTTTTACGGCGCAACGGACTATGAGATCCACCCCGTAGACATGGGAGACGATGAGATTCTTTCCCATCTCCGCTCTGCCAGAGAAAAGGCAATGGCCTATGACGGGCGCGTGATCGACGCCATGGCGTATGCCTCCTGGCAAGAATACCACAAGCTGTTTCTTTCCAAAAATAAAGACTTAGAACAGTCTGTGCTTTGGATGACGGGCGGTGTCAGCGCCTTTGCTTCCAAAGGCGAAAGCATGAAGGACTACCGCAAGGGTTATTCCTGCCTTGGCGGTGCGGAAGTACTGCATATGATGGAGCAGGATGCCGAGCAGGTGGCAAAGGTTGCCATTGCGCTGCTGGACAGCGAGGAAATGATTCCCGGGGTATACGACTGCATCTGCACCCCCGAGGTCACGGGAATGATCGTTCACGAGGCTTTCGGTCACGGTGTGGAAATGGATATGTTCGTCAAAGACCGCGCCCTGGCGCAGCAATACGTGGGCAAGTACGTGGCGTCTCCTTTGGTGACCATGCACGACGGCGCTTCTGCCGCCAGAGAAACGGCAACTTATTTCTTTGACGACGAGGGGGTTTTTGCCCACGATACCGTGGTCATTGAAAAAGGGATTCTCAAAGCAGGCATCAGCGATGCCCAGTCTGCCATGCATCTTGGCACAGAGCCCACGGGCAACGGCAGACGGGAAAGCTACGAGCGCAAGGCCTATACCCGCATGACCAATACTTATTTTGAAGGCGGAAATGACCGCCTTGAAGATATGATTGCTTCTATTTCCTACGGTATGCTCCTGGAAAATGCCACCAGCGGCATGGAAGACCCCAAAAACTGGGGCATTCAATGCATGGTGAACATTGCCAGAGAAATCAAAGACGGCAAGCTGACAGGCAGAATTTTCTCTCCTGTGGTGCTGACGGGATACGTACCCGACCTGCTCAAATCCATTTCCATGATGAGCGAAACAGTGGAGCTGGGTGGCGGCGGCGCTTGTGGCAAGGGCTACAAGGAATGGGTGAAGGTGTCTGACGGCGGCCCGTACATCAAAGCCAAAATCCGTTTGGGTTAATTTGGAGGGAGTATACCATGATCAATACCATTCAATCCGTACTGCACAAAGTGGGCGTTGCCCTTTGGCGCATTAACAAAACCACCGCCACCACAGCGGAGCTTTACTTTATCAAAAGAGAACTGGATATGCGCCGCCGAACCGAAACCGAAAAATATGCGGTGACGGTATACAGAGACTTTGAAAAAGACGGTGTGGCGATGAGAGGACACTCTGCGGTGAGCCT
>JAZOBX010000267.1:0-7575 GCA_045596205.1 Eubacteriales bacterium
CAAACGGATTTGATGCAGAAATTTTTGCTTGCGCCCCGAAGGCGTATTTCCATACGACGAGAGGAAGCAAACGGAAATAGCAAGCCAAAACTATGATCCATTTGAAGAGTTCTTCAAAATCAATTGGCTGAACGCATACGAAAGTAAAAAAGAGTTAAAGGCTCATCAATAATTCCTTTTTTTTGGCTTGCGGTTATGCGCAAATACGGAAGCCCCAAGGGGCAAACGGATTTGATGCAGAAATTTTCGCTTGCGACCCGAAGGCGTATTTCTATACGTCGAGAGGAAGCAAACGGAAATAGCAAGCCAAAACTATGGTCAATTTGGGGAGTTCTTCAAAACCAATTGGCTGAACGCATACGAAAGTGAAAAAGAGTTAAAGGCTCATCAATAATTCCTTTTTTGGCTTGCGGTTATGCGCAAATACGGAAGCCCCTTAAAAAGACATTCTGATTTTTTCTATTGCACTTTTCTCCAGTCGGGATACTTGCGCTTGGGAAATACCGATTTCCGCGGCAATTTCCATTTGGGTGCGCCCGCGGTAAAACCGCATATTCACAATGTGCCTTTCCCGCTCTCCCAGGCGGTTCAGCGCTTCTCTCAGCGCAATGCTTTCAATCCACACCTCATCACTACTCATAGGGTCTTTCAGCTGATCAATGACGTAGACCGCATCGTCACCGTCATTATACACGGATTCAAACAACGAAACGGGTTCTACGATGGATTCAAGGGCGGATGCCACCGCCTCCTTGGGCTCGTTGAGCAGGTTGGCAATGTCTTCCACGCTGGGCTCTTTTTCCTTTTCGTGAGACAGGGCTTCTCTGGCTTGGAGCGCACGATAGGCCATGTCTCTGACTGAACGGCTCACACGAATGGAATTGTTGTCTCTGAAATACCGTCTCACCTCGCCCACGATCATGGGCACCGCGTAGGTGGAAAACTTCACGTCAAGGTCAGTATTGAAATGGTCAATGGCTTTTATCAGCCCAATGCACCCCACCTGAAACAGGTCGTCTGCATTGTCCGATCTGCCCGAAAATCGCCCCACGATGCTTAGCACCAAACGAAGGTTGCCAAGAATCAGGGCTTCGCGGGCATCGGTGTCTCCCTCTTTGACACGGAGCAAAAGCTCTCTTTTTTCGGTGTCGCTAAGGGTCTTGAGTTGGGAAGTGTTGATCCCGCAGATCTCCACTTTTCCGTTCGGACGACTTCTATACATTTCATCACCTCGGTTTTGGTAAAGAAAGTATTGACTGCCGAAAAGAGGGTTATGCAGAAAAAGGATTGCCATTTTATTGAAAAAAGAAAAGGGAGTTTTATGCCAAATCTTTCGGTTTGGGCAAAAACCCCCTCTTTTTTTATGAAAATAGGGATTATTTCACTTTCAGACAGCGCATGGCGTTCAGAATGGCGATTACGCTGACGCCCACGTCCGCAAACACCGCCAGCCACATGATGCCCCCCAGCACGTTTGCCAGGCTCAGCGCCATTACCGCAAATTTTACCCCAAGAGCAAACACGACGTTTGCTCTGGCAATAGAAACGGTGCGGCGGGCAATTCTCATGGCTTTTGGCAGCTTGGCGGGGGCGTCGTCGGCAAGCACGATATCTGCTACCTCAATGGCGGCGTCACTGCCAATGCCGCCCATGGCAATGCCCACGTCTGCGCGGGCAAGGGAAGGCACGTCGTTGATGCCGTCTCCCACGAAAATCACGCCTTTGCCTTCGCGGAGCAATGCTTCCAGCCGCGCATATTTATCCGAGGGAAGTAATTCGCCTTCGTAGGTGTCAATGCCTACCGCTTTGGCGATTTTTTTCACGTGGGCGGTTTTGTCGCCCGAGAGCATCACGGTTTTTTCAATGCCCATGTCTTTGAGAGAGGCAATGGCTTGTGCCATACCTTCCCGCACCGTATCGGACAGCAGAATCCCACCAAGGAGTTTATTGGTGGCCAGTAGCACCTGCAAATTTTCATATTCTTTGGGAATGGCGATACCTTGCTCTTTCATAAAACGGCTGTTGCCTAAATAATAGACTGTGCCGTCGATCTCTCCCGAAAGTCCTCGCCCTTGGTGTTCTTCAAAGCGGGTGGGCGTAAAAAGCGGCAATCCTTCCGCTTTTTTTAGCACCGCCTTTGCCATGGGATGGTTTGACAGTTGCTCCAAGGAAGCGGCAACGCGGAGAACGGATGCTTTGCTTTCGCCTTCCTCTGCCCATATCTCACTTACGGAAAGCTCACCCGTGGTCACCGTACCCGTTTTGTCAAAGACGGCAACCTTGGCTTTGGCAAGCGCCTCAAAGGTGACGCCTCCCTTAAAGAGAATGCCCGCCGATGCACCGCCGCCGATGCCGCCGAAAAAGGACAAAGGCACGGAAATCAGCAAAGCGCAGGGGCAAGAGACCACCAAAAATACAAGTGCCGTATGCAGCCAGAAACCAAAATTTCCCCAAATGAGCGGAGGCAAAACGGCAATCAGCAACGCCGCCCCTACCACAACGGGAGTATATACCTTGGCGAATGCCGAAATAAAGGTTTCCTGCTTGGATTTGCGGCTTTGCGCCTCGCCTACCAGCTCCAGAATTCTTGCCGCGGCAGATTCACTGCAGAGCTTGGTGCATCGCATTTTGATAAATCCGCCCTGACACAGCATACCGCTGGACAACGCCACGCCTGCCTTGCCTTCAAGAGGAAAGGATTCGCCGGTAATGGCGGAGGTGTCAAAAAACGCCTCGCCCGACAGAATCACACCGTCGGTCGGCACTCTCTCGCCGCCGCGGATGATCACAATATCATCCACGCGCACTTCGTCACTTGCTAGCTCTGTTACTTCACCGTTTCGCTCCACTCTGGCGCGGTCGGGACGAATGTCCATTAGCGAACGGATCATTTTTCTTGCGCGACGAACGGAACGTTTTTCAAATTCTTCGCCCACAAGATAAAACAGCATCACCGCTACCGCCTCTGCATATTCGCCAATGGCAAACGCGCCGATTGCCGCAACAGACATGAGAAAGGTTTCATCCAGCCACTCTTTTTGCAGGAGTCTTGTGACCGCTGACCAAATAATCGGAAATCCCACCGGCAAAAGCGCCGCAAGAGACAGCCAAAAAGGCCATACGCCCTTTGCAAAAAACGAGAGCAAAAGCAAAAGGGCAGCCGTGCCCATGCGCAAATACAGTGCATGGACACGGCAAAAAGTAAACAGCTTTTTCATATTCAGGCTTTCTTTTTGATCACAACGGATTTGGAGAAAACCTTGGCCACGGCCTTCACCTTTTTCAGCACAGCGTCCTCGCTCAGTTCGGTTTCAATGATGGCTTCTTCTGCCAAAAAGTTAATGGAAGCATCAGTAATGCCTTCCTCAGCCGCAATCATTTTGCCCAGACGAATGGCGCAATTGGGGCAGTCTAAACCTTCAACAATCAGTTTTACTTTCATTTTTGTTTATCTCCTGTTCTAATAATAATTTCAAAATTTGGGTAGGGTATTCTATAAAATGTAAACAATCAGTTACAAATTTTCCTAAAAAATACCGTCAACACTCTCTCACATGGGTCAGCGCGGGGGCAATCATCTGGAATACGTGCTCGTCGGATAGACGGTAGATGGCGTGCTTGCCTTCTTTTTTATAGGTCACCAGATGCCCTCTCTTGAGAAGCGCCAACTGGTGGGAAACGGCAGACTTTGTCATACCAAGGGCTTTGGCTAAGTCGCATCCGCATTGGGGAGACTGGTACAGGGCGAGCAGGATTCGCAGACGGGTTTTATCGGCGAACAGCTTAAAAATTGCAGAGAGCGCCTCTGCTTCATCCGTTTCTGCCGCCTGACAAATGCTGTCTCTGTGGGCGTGGCGATGCTTGGATTCGCTCATCTCGCTTCCCCTCCTTTTTGCTCAATAGTTGAACGGTTGTTCAATCGTTCAACTGTATTATAGCACCTGCTTTCCTGTTTGTCAACTGCTTTTTGTTCTTTTTTGGGGTTTCGCAAGATTTTTTCGGTTTGCCCTTTACAGGTTTCTTCTTTTCATGTATAATATATATGTAGTAATATCATGTCATTTGTCAAATATACAGCGTATCTTTTTGCATAAAGAATACGCATAAAGGAGGCCAAACCGTGGCTACGAAATATACCGTTTCTCTGGAAAAAATCATGACTGAGCTTCGGCTCTCTGCCGTACATCTGCCCCGCGAAGCTAAAAACATTCTTGTGGAAAGCGAAAACGTCAACCGCCCCGGTCTGCCATTCGCAGGCTTTTACGACCACTACGATCCCACCCGCATTGAAATTATCGGCAAGGTGGAATACGTCTATTTGCAACAGCTGGAGCCTACCGTCCGCTATGCTCGTCTGAGAGACTTTTTCGCCTCTCATCCCGTGGCGGTGATCCTTACCCGCGGACAGATGTTTGACGAAGAAAGCATCGCGCTGGCAAAAGAATACGAAATCCCCCTTCTTGCCACAGAAGAAAGCACCAGTAGTTTTATGGCGGCGTTAATCGCCTTTTTGAACGTACAGCTGGCGCCCCGTATCACCCGACACGGCGTGCTGGTGGAGGTATACGGCGAAGGCGTGCTGCTTCTGGGCGAAAGCGGCATCGGTAAAAGCGAAGCCGCCATTGAACTGGTGAAACGCGGCCACCGTCTCATTGCCGATGATGCGGTGGAAATCAAGCGCGTATCCGCCAAAGCATTGGTAGGTCAGGCCCCTGAGCTGATTCGGCACTATGTGGAGCTGCGCGGTATCGGTGTGGTCGACGTACGCCGTATCTTCGGTATGGGCGCGGTAAAGCTGTCAGAGAAAATTGACCTGATCATCAATCTGGAGCAATGGAAAGAAGGCTTTATGTACGACCGTCTGGGGCTTGACGAGCAAAAGACGGAAATCCTCGGCATCAGCATTCCCTCCATGATCATTCCCGTGCGCCCGGGTAGAAACCTGGCCGTCATCATTGAAATTGCCGCCATGAATAACCGCCAAAAGAAAATGGGCTACGACACGCCCAAAGAATTTGCGCAAAGAATTATGGACAACATGGGCGAGCAAGAGTAATCACAGGATTTCTCCTTTCACATATACTGCTACCAAGTGGGGAAAAACCCCCTGTGAAACGGAGGAATTTTGAATGAATAACAACTGCTTCTGCTCTTTGTTTGATGACAACTGCACCTGGATTATCATCATTGCCCTTGTGATTCTGTTCTGTTGCTGCTGCAACCACTAATCTCTACATCCAAGTTTGCCCCAAAGCGAACGTTAAGTGAACGAGTGACGTAAAAATCGGTTTGCTTTGTTTTTCGGCAAATCGGGAATCTTGCAAAAGACTTTCGCAAAGATTTGCGAAAGTCTTTTTTTGTATCGGATGAAAGTATGGTTTGCTCTACGTATATTTTGCCTCTCGCTGTCATATAGTGAAGCGAAAGAAAGAGAGGAGAGCCAATATGTTCATTTATTCCATTCGCGCGTCTACCATTCGCTTTGCAGGACTGCTCCTGCTTTCGGCGGTGTTGCTTGTATCGGTGCTTGTGGGACTGGGAGAGAGAACCGTGGCGGTAGCAAGCTATTCCTATGCAAAAATTAAAACAGACGGTGACAGAGTAGCGTTTCTGAAGCAGTTCGGCTGGACCACGGCAAGTGAAGTACCCACCGAGCAGGAAAGCTTTACCGTACCGGGTGAATTTGACCGTGTGATGCTGGGCTACAACGAAATCCAAAAATCCCAAGGCCTGGATCTGGCGCGCTACCAAAACAAAAAAATCACCCGCTATACCTATGAAATCACCAACTATGAAGGCTACGAAGGAAAGGTCTACGCCAACATTCTGATGTATCGCGACAAAGTGATCGCAGGTGACGTTTGCTCCGCGGATCCCATGAGCGGCGGATTTGTGCACGGATTTGAAAAGCCGGAAAGCCATTCATAAATCATCAAAACAAAACCAAAAAGGATAAATAACACAAAAACCCCCTATTGATTTGATAAAGAATGATACATACCGCCCTTTGGGGCGGTATTTTCTTTTTCTATCAAAAGAAAGTCGAATCCGCCCGATGCCACTTGCATTGCGTCGCATTTTGTGGTATACTGGAACTATCAAAACTGTACCGTAGCGTGACCTCTTTGCGACGATAGCGAGTAAAAGAAAAAGCGTCAATATCAGATGCTTTGGAAAGTCAAGTCAAAGAACAGGAAAGAGAAAGGAGAGAGAAATGCGTTCTTATCAGATTATGATTGATGCGGCGGCCTCCCTTGGGGCCGATTTACGGGACAGATATCATATTGACCAGATGTGCCTCTGCCAATCATTTGGAAAACGCACCTGCGTTTCCTTTTCTCCTTTGTGTCCGTTTGCCGAAGAGCGAGGAGGGCTTTTCGCTGAAGCCCGGCTGGAAAAAATGCTTTACCAGTCTTTTTCTCGCTATGCAAAAGAAGATATTGACGTGCTTTATCTGGCAACCTCTTCCGCTTTGCTTGCTGTCTATGAAAAAGCAAAGACTGTGGCGGAAAATGTCATGAAGCATTTTCCCGGTGTGACGGTGGCTGTAGAAGACACGGGCGCCTTTGGTATTGGCGTGGGCGCTTTGGCTGTATCCGTTGCGGGGTACCGCGAACGCGGAGGAGATCTTTTTGGTGCCATCTCTCTTTTACGGTCGCAGGCTCCTCTTTTGTGCCAGCTTTCTGTTTTAGACAATCCGCCAAAGCACAGTCCCTTTGACAGAAGGCATACCCCTTCGCTCTATCTGGGGCATCTGCTTGGGAGACGTGCGGTATTTGAAACAGACAAAAAAGGAACCCCCACCGTATGGGCAAGACCTCGTGGCATTCAGAATGCCGTTTTAGATGCTATTAAACAAGCAAAAAGGCGAATTGGAGACAAAACCCCCCTTTATTTTGCTTATATTCGTGAGTTCGAAGGCTTTTTGGCGGTTTTGGATGCCTTGGGCGAGGATGCCTCTGTTTGCCCCATGTCCATGATAGAACGCGGATGGTTTGGGGCGGACGGTTTCAGTGTGGCGGGCATATTACGAGGCGAGGAAAAGCCATAAAACAAAGGTGCCGCAATGCTCCGTCTTCCGTCAGACTTGGCACTCTACTTAAAAATGATAGAAGGGCGAAAAACTACCGCTGTTTTTCGCCCTATTTCTTTTGGAAAAATCTCTTGTATTTTATGTTAATATGTGGTATAATAATATGTCAAACTATGCGCATGGAGTGTTTTGCCAACGATTTTTGGTGTAAAACGCCCCGCTGCCAATGGCAAAGCAAAGCAGAGAAAGGAGAGCCAATATGGTTGAAATTACAAACGTCATTCCCTTAACACCCGCAGAATTGGCAGGTGTGCAGGCAGGGGATATTTTGGTGGCTGTGAGCGGCCACAACATCCGCGACGTGCTGGATTACCGTTTTTTCACCCTTGAAACTCGGCTTACCCTTTCGATTTTGCGCGGCGACAGGCAGCTCTCTTTTGAAATCAAAAAAGAGGAATACGAAGACCTGGGACTAGAATTTGCCACGCCTTTGATGGACGAAAAGAAAAGCTGTCGTAACGGATGTATTTTCTGCTTTATTG